>NZ_JAAQVZ010000002.1:0-48356 GCF_011754335.1 Escherichia sp. E.sYA108
GGCGGCATATGACCTGGCTAATGGCAAATACACCGCACAGGACGCTACCACTGCGCGGAAAGGGATAGTTCAGCTCAGTAGCGCCACCAACAGCACATCTGAAACGCTGGCTGCGACGCCAAAAGCTGTTAAGGCGGTAATGGATGAAACGAACAAGAAAGCGCCCTTAAACAGTCCTGCGCTGACCGGAACGCCAACAACGCCAACTGCGCCAAAAGGGACTAATAATACTCAGATCGCAAGCACGGCTTATGTGATGGCCGCGATTGCCGCACTTGTAGACTCGTCGCCTGACGCACTGAATACGTTGAACGAGTTAGCGGCGGCGCTGGGAAACGACCCGAATTTTGCGACCACCATGACTAAAGCGCTTGCGGGTAAGCAACCGAAAGATGCCACTCTGACGGCGCTGGCCGGGCTTGCTACTGCGGCAGACAAGTTTCCGTATTTTACGGGGAATGATGTCGCCAGCCTGGCAACCCTGACAAAAGTCGGGCGGGATATTCTTGCGAAATCGACCGTTGCCGCTGTTATCGAATACCTCGGTTTGCAGGAAACGGTAAATCAGGCTTCTGGCGCATTACAGAAAAACCAGAACGGCGCAGATATTCCAGGAAAAGATACCTTCACAAAAAATATTGGTGCATGTCGCGCTTTTCACGGTGCTATTAGTACAGGGGCAGGGAACTGGACAACGGCACAATTGATTGAATGGCTGGATTCTCAAGGGGCATTCAATCACCCATACTGGATGTGCAAATGTTCATGGTCATACGGCAATAATAAAATTATTACCGATACTGGCTGTGGAACTATTCATCTTGCAGGTTGCGTTATTGAGGTTATGGGTAATAAAGGTGCCATGACCATCCGTGTAACAACACCAAGCACTTCCAGCGGTGGCGGAATCACTAACGCTCAATTCACTTATATTAATCATGGTGATGCTTACGCTCCTGGCTGGCGACGAGACTACAACACGAAAAACCTGCAACCTGCATTTGCTTTAGGGCAGACAGGAAACAGGGTTGCAAATGATAAAGCTGTTGGCTGGAACTGGAATAGCGGTGTTTATGATGCAGACCTAAAAGGCGCATCAACATTAATCCTCCACTTTAATATGAATGCGGGGAGTTGCCCTGCTGTACAGTTCCGCGTGAATTACAGAAATGGCGGTATCTTTTATCGTTCAGCGCGTGATGGTTATGGCTTTGAAGCTAACTGGTCAGAGTTTTACACCACAACACGCAAACCCTCTGCGGGAGATGTTGGTGCATATACGCAGGCAGAATGTAACTCAAGGTTTATTACAGGTATTCGCCTTGGCGGTCTGTCATCTGTTCAGACATGGAATGGTCCCGGCTGGTCTGACAGGTCAGGTTATGTCGTTACGGGTTCAGTTAACGGAAACCGTGATGAATTAATTGATACAACTCAGGCAAGGCCAATTCAGTATTGCATTAATGGAACGTGGTATAACGCGGGGAGTATTTAATTATGATGCACTTAAAAAATATTACTGCTGGCAACCCTAAAACAAAAGAACAATACCAGCTAACGAAACAATTTAACATCAAATGGCTTTATACAGAGGATGGGAAAAACTGGTATGAGGAACAAAAGAACTTTCAGCCTGATACGTTGAAAATGGTCTATGACCACAACAACGTTATTATTTGTATTGAAAAGGATGTTTCAGCAATTAATCCAGAAGGCGCAAGCGTCGTTGAGGTTCCTGATATTACAGCAAATCGCCGGGCTGATATTTCGGGTAAATGGATGTTCAAAGATGGCGTAGTGATAAAGCGAACTTATACCGAGGAGGAACAGAGGCAGCAGGCAGAGAATGAAAAGCAAAGCCTGTTGCAACTTGTCAGGGATAAAACCCAGCTATGGGACTCACAGCTACGGCTGGGCATCATTTCCGACGAGAATAAACAAAAATTAACCGAGTGGATGCTCTATGCGCAGAAAGTCGAATCTACAGACACCTCCAGCCTGCCAGTAACATTTCCCGAACAACCTGAATGAGACAAGGCCCGATAGCGGGCCTTAATTTTTATTCAGGCTTTTGTGGCCATTCAGGATTTGCCGTATCCACACGGCTGACCAGAACACTGTAGCGTTCCCATGCTTCCAGTCGTGTGCGTTCCTCGTCTGTTGCCATATTCAGCCTGACAGCGCGTTCCAGCGGCTGGATGACTGATTCAGCTTCGGAAAACAATGCGGCCTTTTGTGATTCGGCTTGTTGTTGCTGTTCGTCTGCCGTATAAATCCGTTTAACTACAGCTCCATCCTTAAACATCCACTTTCCTGAATCATCGGCACGACGATTGGCTGTTATATCTGGAATCTCAACGACACTAAAGCCTTCGGGATTAAGCGTTGAGGCATCTTTGGTTATGGCAACAATAATATTATTTTCGTCGTATACAATCTTTATGGTGTCGTCCTGAAAGTTATTTACTTCCTCATACCAGTTTTTACCGTCCTCAGAGTAAAGCCAGACAACTCCGTGTTTCTTTGTTAATTCATACTGTTCCAGTGTTTTAGCGTTACCCGCTTTTATGTTCTTTAAGTGCATCATATTAAACGCTCGCTACATTATACCAGGTGCCATTTATATACTTTTGAACGGGTCTGTAATAAACGCCCGCTATATTATCGGCAGAATTGGACCCTGTATCCTGAACATTAATACCAGTCAATACATGACCTGACGGGCACTGGAAATTCCATGTTTGCCAGTTATTCACGCCATAATATCGCTGTGAACCAAGTCGAACATCTTTCACATAACGGGAATCAAAGTTACCGTAATCTGAGGGATTAACACGCCCTGTAATATTTATGGTTTTATTACTTTGAATACTGCCGGAGACAAAGCGCATAACATGGACGTTATTAGCATAAACATCCAGATACCCGTCGCCATTTTGTTTAAATCCCGTGTCATTATCACCCAAAACAATCGAGTTACCGCCAAGAGCACTGGATGTTCCGATGCCCAGTGCACCATTCAATTGACCGCCAGATAATGACAACGCCCCAACCTCAGCAGCAGTCGGTTTAATGTGCGAACTGTAAATTACATATACAGTTCCATCTGTCAGGCCTGTTGGTTTATTCGCTGTATAAGTTGGTGATGTATGAATCGTTACGCTGGCGTTACTGGTATAATCCCACTGAATATTAACACCTGTGGCGTAATTACCTATTTCAACATAAACATCATAGGTATTACCGGATGTATTCACCCATGCAAAATTAGTAAATCCAACCGATGTCCGTCGCCATAATGCACCAGTAATACCTTTTGGATTCCCATTTCCGGCACGCAGAACCAGCTCAGAGATGCCTGCTTGATGCGAGGAGCCAACGTTATACCCTGCGCCACCAATCAGGCTTATGTAAACCACGGAACTGGCTTGTGGCATTGTTACAGTTGCCAGTTTGAACCATCCAGCACCACCACTAAAAGACATGGTTGTTGAATTTGTTGTGCCGATATTACGCAGGAATAGTTTTTTATCGGGAATATCTGCGCCGTTCTGTTTTTTCTGTAATGCGCCAGAAGCCTGATTTACCGTTTCCTGTAAACCGAGGTTTTTGCGAATTGCCTCTGTGTCGTCTGAACGATATTTTTTCCCGCTTTTAGCAACAATCGCGGTTTAGAAAGTATGCAATATGGTTATGCGAGGGTGTCAACTTTTGACCAGAATTTGGAATTACAACTGGAGGCGCTCAGGAGTTTAGGATGTGACCGGATTTTTGAAGATAAAATATCCGGTGCTAAATCAAAACGACCAGGACTTGATAAGCTACTTAAGGTGTTACGGCCGGGCGATACGGTTATTGTCTGGAAGCTGGACCGAATGGGGCGTTCCCTGATTCATCTTGTTGATTTACTTAACCATTTTTTATCAAACAACATTGAGTTTATTTCGATTACGGAAGGGATAAAAATTAGCACTTCAATTGGCCGCTTTGCCTACACGATGCTGAGTGCAGTCGCAGAGATGGAGCGGGAAAATATGATTGAAAGAACGCGTGCAGGATTGGCGGTGGCAAGGGCTAACGGCAGGATAGGAGGACGCCGCTCAAAGCTGGCACCAGAGCAATGGGAACAGATCGGAAGACTTATTGCGAATGGTGTTTCACGTAAGCGGATAGCGATTATCTTCGATGTTACCTTATCCACGCTTTACCGCAGGTTTCCGGCTGGGAATCATTGACTGGAGTTAGGCCAGTAGTATGATGCTCGCAAAACGAGATCCAATTTAGATCCTTTTACTGGTGGATTATCGTTCGATCAGTGAGAGACTTCGTGCATGACCGAAAGTGTTGTGGTAGAGTTCTCTTAAAACCACGTAACGTGGTTATGATTGTGGGTGTCTGGTTGGAAACTGACCAGATATGGAAACAAAAAGCCCGCAGATAAATCTGCGGGCTTCTTGCGACATCCACGGAAAACCAACAACAACAATCCATGGGCGCCTCGACAACTCCCATTATACGTTGGTTTTCCGTGGACGCAAGAGCGAACATATGGATAGACCAATGCCGTCTCTACGTTCCGCTTACGTTTGTAATTTGTCGCCGGAGTTCCAGCCTCCAAAGCACCATACGCACAAGCTGCCGCTAGTGTTATCTGATGCTTTACAGCGCATTAATGGTCGTGATCTTACGTGTGAGGTTGCGTTCTACGTTAATCAGCCGTCAGAGCGGAAGCGCCGGATAAACGAGCATCGTCGTCGGGCGATTAATGCTGTGATTGCTGCGATTTTGCACCATGTAAACATCATTTCTAAGCGGGTTCTGGCCAGTGCTGAGGCGTTGGCTGATTTTTGCGGCCTGTCTACCGTATCCGAAGCTGGGAACAAGTCTATAACACGCTGTACAAGGGCGTTGTCGCAACTGAAAGCGTTAGGTTTTATTGATTATGAACGTCGCTGGGATCGGGTGAATAAACAGTATTGGCCAGCGAAAATAGAGATTCGTGATCAACTGCTGGAAACCGTTGGTATTACTGAACAAGCATGGAGACGTGCGGTTAGCCAGAAACTTAATTACTTCAATGCGAAGAATAGCGAACGGCTTAAAAAAGCGATAACGGAGGCTGATTATAAGCGTATTGTTATGCAGGAGCAGATGGAGAATGTATGGCGTCAGAGGAAGACAGCCAGAGAGATAAAGGCAAAACAGAAAGCAGCGGAGAGAGCTGCGCGTCTTGTTCAGGAAAAGGGAGAGGCCGAACTTCGTCATCAAATCACTAGAGAGGTTAGCCAGGAATTTGCTGATGGCATGTATCCTGGTGCTGACCTTGCATATTTACGATCCCTCGTTGAGCAGCGTTATAACAGGTTAAGAAAGACCTGGAAATCACTCCAACATTAACCCACCTGAATGATGAATCCGGTTTTACCGGAGGATTATCTACGTCGCAATAAAATATCTGTTCAAAAAACAACCTAAATTAATTTTCTCTAAACCTGAACACAGCAAAAATATCGCCTTCACAGGCATCGGCTAATAAAGTTATCCACAGTTTTGATATGTATATGCAAATGGTTTTTTATAATAGATGCACTAAACAAATAAATGCAAAATCACTTTCTTTTATTAAGACTTTCTTTATTTAACTTACACAGGCTTTGCCTGTGAATATGTTCGCCCTTGCAGCGAGCTAAAGCTCGCGCCGGTTCGAGTCGCTACGCTCAAATATACCTCCTCCGGCACTTGCCGGAGGCATGGAGCAGCCCGATCATCCTTTTCGAAACGGCACGTTTCGAACTATACAAAATCAATTTATATAAGGCCGAAATAAGGCCTACGGCCGGGCTTTGCAGGAGGAAGGGGCGAGCCTTATCAATAAACGTCGATAAATACGCACACAGTAGCCATCAGAACGCGATAAAACGTAAGAAACATCATTTCCTATTAGACATAGAAAACTTGTCTTATACGCAATGTAGTAAATTTCTATTGCCACATAGGAAAAGATTTCCTACCATCGTAGATATAATAAATGGAGATGGTTATGGATAAAGATACTGTTTTAAAAATGTTGAATCCGGCTTGTTTAAAAAAAGCGGATGAATGGGAATCTCCTACATGTGGAGAAGTTCGGGCAGTCATTGGCCTGACTGGAATGAGCGGCTCGCAGTTGGCCAAAAAACTAGGCTTAAAAGATAGTCGCAATGTTCGCAACTGGCAGATGTTAAAGGAGTCCACATCCAGATCCAGCATTCCGTATGCAGCCTGGGCGCTGCTGTGTTACTTCGCTGGGTTAGGGTTAATCTTCATTGATAACAAAACAGATGTTTGAAACATGCAAATATGAGGTTTGTTATGGAACTTGTACGCAAAACACGCAAAGAGTTCTTGGACCTGTATCGCATGGGAGCTTTCACTTGTGTTGTGGCTACCCAGGACGAAGTGACAAAAAGCTGGCGGCTTTTTGCTCTCAATAAAAAAGGGATTGCCGTTTTCATTGAAAAAGCCCGTGGTGGTATCCGCGAATGGGCGGGATTGAATTATGTGGCTGATTTTTGCGCAGCTATGGGGATTCGTCGCTGGGAAGTCCATATGCCAGGAGTAAAGTCACAAAAATAGGGCTTTCGCGTCGAAAATGAGGCGAAACTGAAAACGAGATTTCATTAACAAATAAGCAACATAAAAAACGGTGGAAAACGCCCAGGAAAACATGATCTTTTGAGCGGATTTTTTAGATCCGACAATGAACGGTGATCCGGTGGTGCCGATAACGTCCATTATGTTAAATGGCCCCGTTTTTCTTGAAATTATAACTCACAGGTTATATAGTTAGTGATATAAACTACAGGTTATAGGATTGAGCATGTGGACGGTACTTTTTAGCCAGCGATTTGACGGCTGGCTAAATGAGCAAGAAGACGCTCTTCAGGAAAAGGTTTTGGCTGATTTGAAAAAGCTACAGGTTTACGGACCTGAGTTACCCAGGCCATATGCCGATACCGTAAAAGGTTCTCGGTACAAAAATATGAAAGAGCTTCGCGTTCAGTTTTCTGGCCGTCCGATAAGAGCCTTTTATGCGTTCGATCCGATTCGCCGGGCTATCGTTCTTTGTGCAGGAGACAAAAGTAACGATAAGCGGTTTTATAAAAAACTGGTGCGTATAGCTGAGGATGAGTTTGCAGCACATCTGAACACACTGGAGAGCAAGTAATGAGAACATTAGATGAGGTGATTGCCAGCCGTTCACCGGAAAGCCAGGCGCGAATTAAAGAAATGGCAGATGAGATGATTCTTGAGGTCGGCTTGCAGATGATGCGTGAAGAACTCCAGTTATCACAAAAGCAGGTTGCTGAGGCGATGGGTATAAGCCAGCCAGCAGTAACAAAGCTGGAGCAGCGCGGAAATGATTTAAAGCTGGCGACATTAAAGCGTTACGTTGAAGCTATGGGAGGCAAATTAAGCCTGGATGTTGAGCTTCCCACAGGAAAACGAATAGCGTTTAACATCTGATCAGAACGAATGATAAGCCCCTGTTGCAAAGGGGCTTTTTTGTGCTCATGGAATTATATAATTATAGATTTATATAAAAAGTGCTTTACAGGTGGGACAATATTTCCTAGTGTTATACCCGAAACCGAGCGATACCCGCCCTGGTTAAACCGGAGATAACCCGATGAGCATGATTAAAATCCGCAAAAACGCTTTCCTTAAAATTCAAACTATCCTGGCTGGTTCTGTTGGCGTGATTTGCCGTTCTTCTTCAAGCCGCATCGATGACGGCTACGATGATGAGTATCGTGTGTCCTCGTGCGATGAGGCTTTAACCTGGCTGAAGGAGAATCAGGAACGTGCCCAGGTATATCTGGAAACAGAGAACGGCAATCAGATGCTGCGTATTAGCGGTCGTTATGGATTTGAAACTACATTCATGGCCTATTTTAATCAGGCTTACTTTGACAAGGAGCTGGCCTGGTACACTGATCGCATGAGCAAAAGCGAGCCAGCCCCGATTACACCGCCGAACAATAAATCATTTTTATTCCTCGTTAAGTAAACACAATGCGTAAAGTGTCATTTTGACACTTTGCGAGTGTTAATATTGTGCGAGGAGGATGCTATGACGGGTTATGAATTGAAATTATGGCGTCGTGGGATGAACTGGACGCAGGAGCGAGCCGCCGAAGAATTTGGGATATCGTTGGCTACATATAAGCGATATGAGAAGGGGGAGCCGCCGAGGGTCATTGAGATGGCCATTCGCGTTCTGTCATTTGACGATATGGTTAAGGATCTTTCACGCCTTGATAAAGACGCGATTCTGTTAAGGCTGCAAACCCTTGTATGGGAAAAGGTTAAAGTGTCGTCAGAATTGGAACAAGGGATCAAATGATCCTTTACGGATCGTTTTCTGGTGGTGTAATGTAAGCGCCAGAAAGACAAAAACCGCCTTGCCGGGCGGTTTTCAGTCTGAAATTTAAATCTTGCTTGGTAGGCTGGATTTAAAAAGACACCTCTTGATTGGGGCGGCTTTCTTGCGTCTAAAGATAATCAAATCTTTTTGCGCCTGCAACCCCTTTTTTACTGGTGCACGTTTCAGACTCACGCTCGCGTCGTTGTCTTTGCTACTTCGTTGGGTTCGGTGTTTTTGGGCGAAGTGGCGCGCGGGTATGCGTACAAGGGGAAAGTGTGCTGACGCAAGCCAGGAACAGCGATCTAAACTAAGTCGAGTCTGAGAAAGGCAGGAGTGCGACAACTCGCCTGTGCTCAATGAGCAGAAGAAGGTATATCAGACGACCAATGGCATGATTGTGGGCCACAGGGCGCACACGGCAGCGAAGCATTGGAAACGATGTGGAGCTATCTGGTGGCATGAGTTCCGGTACTCGATCTCGAGCTTTTTTTGATGCTTTTGAGAAGGGGCCGGAACTCCGGTAAAGGGCACCCTGTATGGGGGGAGGGGGGGGTGTGTCTGAAGGGTGGTTATCGGTTATGGTGGAATTATGATGCGTAGAAAAGCGAGTTTGCTGCAAGCTATTGGGTCCATTATTTCTTTGTTTCCGGCAGTTGATCATTTTCGTCATATGGCGACACGTTCCAGTATGGGCTTGGTGCGTGACGCTGACGCTATTCGAAAGGATTTTCAGAAAGTCTCTGGTGTTGATAAGAGAGAAAAGAGTAAGGGGCCGTAGCCCCTTGTAGTTATGGTCTGCTTTTCTGTGCCAGCTTATCAGCACATGTTTTTATCAGATCCTGTAGTGTCCTGGCTGGCAGGTTTGCATCCAGTACGCTGAGTATGCTGTTGTGATCAGCCTGGTCGATTACTTTGCCTGTCGGTGGTAGTAGCTTGAGCTGAGGATTCAGGTTTTCGTCAAAACTGATAAGTGCTCTGGCGTTTCTGAGCAGATCAAGAAGTAAGGCTGATATCACATCATCTTTAGTCATTGTTGGTAGATTTAGTGCCGCTTTAGTTTTCTCCGTCGCCTTGTCAAACTCTTTGATTAGTGTCTTGCGGTAGTTTGGTTCCGTTAATAGCCGATGATGTTCTGTTGCCGTTCGGATAATCTTTGTTTCCTGATACAGTCGGTTGTATAGCATTCGCTCGTATTCTGCCTTTAACACGCTGCTGATAGCGTTAAAGGCTTCAATGTAGGCCAGCTTGATATCCTTCACGCCTGGACCGTCGATACTTTCCATGAGCAAGGTAAATCCGTCTTTTGTCATGCGATAGATTGTTATTTCGCGGTCGCTTCCTTCCAGCGGTCGTTGTTCTTTAAAGAAGTGACGCGCCGCAGCCGTGCGAGGAATGCGTAACGCATCGATGGCCATAACGATGGAATTGTTTGTGGTGCTGAATGCTTGGGCAACATCGGCTGAGGTTGTGAGTGGCTCGTTGTTGCACACCTTAACGTAATACATTGGTTTAGCGTTGAGCGTATCGACAACCTCACGAGCATTGTTTGGTGAGACGGTTACGGTCGCGGCCGTTTGCGCGTTCTGGTTGAAGTAGCAGTCTTCCAGCCGTTCGAATACATCCCATGCCTGATCGGTTTCGAGCATTTTAGCGTGACGTGCAGCCCCGCGTTCGGTCCAGAGGATGAGCTTTCTAACGTTATTCGCGATGGTTTGAAAATCTCTTAAAGAGATTTTCAAACTTTGGAGATCTGTACCTTTTACAACTATGAAATGTTTTCCTTCTGTAAACCGGGACTTATTACGGTGGTGATTTCTGTGAAGACATTCGACGCTACAGCCATATAGTTTGGCAAGCAGCTCCGTGGTGATAACGGGGAGCTGGTTATGCAGGATAGGCTGTAGGGTGTTAACGGTCGGAAGCGTTTTCATTTTGCACCTCCCATAACTACTTTGGTTACGAGGGAGATTTTTGCGACAGAAACAGCGTTATCGTTGCTGGCGATGCGCATAGCTTCGCGCTCGATGATTTCAGCCAGGCGGAATTTATCGGCGTATGAGGCTTTCTTGAGAAGGATCTTTACGAGGTTGACGTAATAGTCATGGGGTAGGTTTGTCATTGTGATGATTCCCTTAAAGGTTAAGGATACTCACCACCGTCAGGTTCCAATCATTGGGTGGTGAGACGTGCAGGGTTGGAACTACCGGACACAATGACGAACCGGCGAGTCTTACGACTCCCCCGCACGCCCCACCATAATTTGGGTGTAGCAGTGCTTTACGCATAAAAAAACCGCTAACGCGGTATGCGCCATTGTGTCTACGGGGTTCCAATCCCGACCGTAGATTTTGCTACGGCTAGGAAAGTGTCCACCAATGGCGCATTTATGTCAATACGGCGGGATTTTAACAGAGACAACCACATAGCGTGGGTTTGAAAAACGGAATTTTCTGCTCATTAAGCGCATGATTTGACCAATCAAATTTGTTTGATACTGAATTTTGGGAATATCATGTGAATATAAGGAACTTTAACGTGAGCGTTGGGAACTTAACGTGATTTATTGTTGAAAAAAGTTGCTTTGCATCCAATTTTTTGGATATGATTTGAATGTAGGGAACTTCATTGTATTGGATGTGGTTTCTTTTGAGAATGGAAATTGGTAGTGAATTTAATGCAGAGGAGGTAAAAAATGACTGAACTGTCAAAAAACTCATGTTTTTCAACAATTCACCTAATGATCATAAAAGAACTTAGGCTAGAAAGAGGTGTGCATCAAGGAGTGCTGGCTCAAGCGGCTGGAAAAACACCAAACGCATGGACAAAGATAGAGAACGGGCAGTCTGTATTAACGGTTGATGCTCTTTTTGGTGCTTGCTCTGCCCTTAATATTAGTCCAATGAATTTCATGTTGTTGGTAGAAAAACTGATTCCCGAATTTAATCGCTGTGGTTACTACTTTTTCCCTGGAACAATCGATCAGGATGAGGATAACCTTTTGCCTCTGATGCTGAGTTACTTCAACAGCAAGGGGTTTGAAGCATTGAGAAATAGGCCATTCGAAAGAGTTAGCATTAGCTCAATGGGATTCTCATTTGGGGGCGGCATCCCTGTTACTCCAACTGCTGTAATGTATTGTTGCGATGAAGCATATAGAAATTGGGTCGATAACGGCGCTGATATGGATAATCGAGATTATCTGGAGTCATCAATAGGTCTTGGACGGTTTTTAATGAGTGAAGAAACAAAAAAACCGTCCTATTGAGGACGGTCCTTTCGTGCTGATCGGATTCGCGGTCCTTTCAGCATAACGTCGTTGTACTAATACAACCACGCAAGCACAAACAGCAACTACATTCTTACCCAACTGAGGTGAATAGTCCACTATTCATATAAAAAAATTTAGCTCATTAGCTCATGCAAAATGAAGGTTTTTAACTTATTTACGTGTAATCTTATGTAATAAAAGCGTTTTTTATTCCTTCATTATGAAGGGTATGACGTGTAATATGGCTTGGGGCCTTTCCGCCGATTCGCACCCGGGCACTGACTTTCAGGAAAGGATTATCCACTTGCCGTACCACGCAGGCACAAACAGCGTGCTTGCTCTCGCGTCATTTTCGTCGGTGGGGATGCCGTGAAACGGCCTGTAAGGGCCACACAATGAAAAAATACTACATGTGTATTTTTATCGTTGTTACTGGGGCTTTGTTTACGCCACATGGAGAGGGTTGGAAGATTACTGATAACGCTCTGAATGTGACGATAAACATTAGCAGCAAGTAGCGATTAGGCCCCTTCGGGGGCCTTTTTTATGGTTGAATTTAAACGCTGGAGCGCATTAAGCCTTTCAGAACTGCTTCACGTACCCATGCTGGCCTGGTGGATAGCAGGGCAAATAAGCGACCAGCTTGCAGCCGTTTGAGGTCGGTTAGACGAGTTTTCAGTAACCGTGTATATTGTTGCTCGGACATAACAAATTCCCCTTGTTGTGTCGCTACGGCCAACAGTTGGCGCTGGAGGCCGTCACCTTCTCTTACTTCTGGTTGTATTGAGCCTTGAGTAACTCAAAAGATTTTGTCAGCACTTCTTTCAATGACATATCCATTGAGCTGGCGAACGTTTTGTACTCGCGTTTAAATTCAGGGTCGACGTTAAACGCCATTTGTGCCCCACCTGATTTGGTTCTGGCTGGCGTTTCAGTCGGGTCGAAAACCTGCGGTTGTTCGATCGATGGCGGTACGCCTTTGCTGTTCTTCTTTGGTGGTTTTGATGGTGCGGCCATGTGTATCCTCTCTTATATAAATCTATAAAACTATAATTATATATTACGCGGCAGTAGTCAGAGCCTCAAGCTGGTTGATAATCCCCTGAATAACGTCGTCT
Source organism: Escherichia sp. E.sYA108 (assembly GCF_011754335.1). NCBI lineage: Bacteria > Pseudomonadati > Pseudomonadota > Gammaproteobacteria > Enterobacterales > Enterobacteriaceae > Escherichia > Escherichia sp. E.sYA108. Next base: position 12,794 of record NZ_JAAQVZ010000002.1, read on the forward strand.
GCTTTTTTGCGTGGCGCAACGTATGAGCACTCAATGAGGCTTAAGCCTTTATCCTGAGCTTTGCTCAGAGCTGGCTTGTGGGGAATGTACTTATCGACAACAAAGTATGGCGTATTAGCCAGGTACTCTTGGGCTTCAATATAGTCAGCTTCGTTTTCAGCCGCGCCGGAAAACACCATGCAAATTTTCTTGATTGGTACACCCTTTTTAACGATGCCGTGAGCTGTGTTAACGGTGGTTTCCAGGTCATCGGTAGAGAATCTGGTTGGCAAAATAACCATATCCAGAAATTCAGAGAGCTTCGGTACTGATTCAGATGCGTAGGCACCGCCATCAACGATAACCAGGTCGTATACTTCTGATTCGATGATTTTCTGGACTTGTGATGGCGTGCCGCACGGCTGCGCCGCGATTGCAGGTTCGATATTGTTGGCCATTCTGCGTTGTACCCAACGCGTTACCGTTCCGTTAAGCACATCCATATCGATCAGGCATACATTCCAGCCAGCCTTTGCATAAGCAACTGCTAAAGCACGAGCAATGGTTGATTTGGTTACGCCGCCTTTTCCGTTGAAAATACCTACAGATATAGTCATTTGTCGAGACTCCATGTGTTTGATTATATAATTCTATAAATCTATATTTATAGAATGAGGTAAGCATAACCAACTTTTTGGCGGATGAAAAGTGTTTTATATAATTATATAAATCTATAATCATATAAGCGGGCGTTAGCCCGCTTGCAGTCAGAGGTCAGCTATCGTTGATATCAGTTGATTTGCTAGCTGTCGCTGTTTACGTGAGAGGGTTAGAGCAGCTTCTGAGCGGTCGCTAAGAGGGGTGTTTTCATCGAGAATCATGAGGCATACAGAAATAATAGCCCTGTTATATGCCATCAATGGCTGGCACAGCTTCGATATCGCTGGCACATCGTATTGTAAGGCCGTTTTGAGGCAGACTTTTTGTTCTGATGCCAGATGAAGGATAGATTCTATCCAGTCGATATCTTTCTCATTATCAATGAGTTGGCATAACATACACTCAATCGCTATGTTCAACGCTTGGATTTCGATTCCAGCAGTGATCAGAGTTTCGTTTTTATTGGCTGTATGTAATTCCATGCGTAGCCTCTTTTATACTTTTTCATGTTGTCAAAACCACAAATCGTGGTTTTTTTGAGCGTAGAAATGCACGGCTTTCGCCGTGCTGTGTATCATAACCAGTTGACAACACTAACTACGCGGCCAAGAACTTTATAACGCTTAAATTCCTCGTTATTCAGATGCTTAGTGTTCATTTCAGCATCCCTTTCGGTTGACAGCATAACAGCATTGTCACCCGGTATGACTCTACAGTGCCTCAAAACAACCAGGCCATTTCTGTCTTCAAGGGCATAGATCCCCTCATGAATCTCTGTATCGTCTGTATTAATCAGGACTTGGGAGCCAGGGGATATTGTTGGTGACATTAGCTTTAGCTCATCGTTGCTCTGGAGAACAGACAGAGACGATGGGTTGATGTTCTTGCTTCGTAGAATCTCCTGTTCTATCGCCAGCACTGGCTTTTCTCCGGCGTGCGATGCTATGTCATTTTTTATAGCTACAAGCCCAGGAATAACAGGTGCGTTAGTATTCTGGGGTGGGAACGGGTTATCTGTTAAGCACGCGATATAAGGCGCTGATGCTTTCAGGGCGTGCGCGATTTTCTTGATGGCAGGTATAGATGGTTGTCTTAATCCGGCCTCATAGTTCTGCAAGGTGCTTAAGCCTATTCCAGTGACTTGCTGGAGATCTCCGGCAGTCATGCCGGATTGTTTCCGTAGAGTCTGAATGCGCAGACCTATTTCTTTCTTGATGTTCTCGTCGTTGCTTTTCATTTCTCATCAATCGTGAATGGGGGGGTTATTTATACATTACCACATTTAGTGGTTTTCACACGGTAAGACGAGAGGTAGACCACAAATAGAAGGTTATTTTTTGTTTCCCCATTGAAAAACTCACGATTTGTGGTTTTAATACCACATATCGTGGTTTAACTGGAGTTAGTTAAATGACCTTTCAGGAGTGGGTTGATGAAAATGGAGGCCAAATTGGTGTTGCCAGAAAGTTTGGCTTTACGTCATCACTGATTGGTGCCTGGTATCGCTTCGAGAGATTCCCTCGTGCGGATAACCTGACGCTGCTGGTGGCGTATTCGGAAGGCCGGATTAATGTCCAGCAATGGGCGGCAGATTTTGCCGAACGTCAGCGCCAGCGTAGCGATGGCACATCGGTTCGGCAGAACAAGATCAAAGGGAATCTCCCTGTTAACTGCTTATCAAGGTTGAAAGCGGTTTTCTCTGAGCTGGGAATGCCTGCGGAGCATTGCAATCTACGCGGTCCGCGATTCATTGCTCGCTGGAAACACTCACACGTAACCGTTTCAGAGGTTCGTGATGCGATTGCCATGCTGGAGTTTAAGAATAAAGATTCCAGCGATATCGAGCTGATTCATAAGGAGATTAGCAACGCTCGGCGTTCAGCACTTGGGAGGCTTGAGGAATGATGATTCTGGCCTTCTTTGGTGATAATCACCAGATTCAATCGCAGGTGGTGCACTACCTTGATCAAACGATTAAAGGATTTGTTATCGATCATATTGATAACGATAGTAAACGTCTATCTGTAGAGCAGAAAATTGGAGGTGTGCAGCGACTGGTTGCCAGCCGTAACAGACGTGACACCGTAACAGTAGTCACGGGGATCACGGAGGTCATGGAGTACCAGATGTTGCTGCATCGTGGAGCTGTTTTCTGCGTTCTTCCTGGCATTCTGCCAGCAATTCTTGCTCGTGGTTTTGTCCCTATTGATGAGTCGTTTTTATATGTAACTCCAAGCCGTTCCCTTCTGGATTCGGAGGCGAAGCGTCGCATTTATATGCTGCCGGACGAGGCATTTTCTGAATGTTACCGCCGTGAAATGAGGTTGGGTAAACGAGATGTGTCTGTTTCTCGTGATGGCAGGTTTTTAAGCAGCCGCACGGTGAAAAGCACCAGGAATGACGGGGGCCATCAATGAGTGGTTATGTTCGCGGTGCTGCGATGCATTGCCAGAATCCCCAATTCTGGCGCTTTCTGACCAGTAAAACAGGGAAGAACATTTCAAACAGTTCTGAGGCCTCTGTGATTCTGCGTGAGTTTTGCGGGATCTCATCCCGTAAAGAGCTGGCAAAGAACTACGCGGCCAGAAGCATGTATGTCCAGTTAATTAACGAGTTCAACCTCTTTATCAATGGTAAGGGGCGCTGATGAACGGACGTACACCAACGAAGAAAGAGAAACTTTATATACAAGCGGTGCTCACTCACGTGGGTTGCATAGCTTGCATTATTGATGGCCGTGAAATTGAGAATCCAGAGCTGTGGACGGAGCTACATCACGATCCTGATTACGGCAGCGTTGATGAGAATTGCCACTTCCATAGCTTTGGGTTGTGCGCACCACATCATCGCGGTGTTGTGCCTGGTGGTGGGCGCGTGCCTCCGCATATTGCCGTTCGTCACCCTCCCCTGAGTAATTGTGCTCGCTTTGTTGAGCGTTATGGCACCGATGAATTTTTGTGTGCGCAGACGTGGGAGCTGTTGCCGCAGTCAGTTAAAGACGAAATTGGGTTTGATCTTAGTCTTGGTGAAGTACCAGGGGATACCAAATGAGATATACCGGCTTTCGCAAACCAGCGACCAGGAAAAGCAAATACGGCAATAAAAAAACTGTTGTCGATGATATCGCTTTTGATAGCAAAAAAGAGGCTGATTACTACTGCGAACTGAAGCTACTGAGAAAAGCTGGCCGCGTTGTGACGTTTCTTATGCAGGTGCCTTTTCATCTGCCTGGTGGTGTCGTTTATAAACTTGATTTCATGGTGTTTTATGACGATGGGTCGATTGATTGTGTCGACACTAAAGGTGTGCGAACAGACGTCTACATCATGAAGAAAAAGCAGGTAGAGGCGCTTTATCCCGTCACGATACGGGAGATCTGAACAGTGAGACGCGATCTGGATAGCTTGTTTGAGCTATGGGCGCTGTGGGTGCGCAATGGCTGCAACGCCCGTAGCGGTTTCGCGTCGATGTTAGAAATGATGATGGTTACGCGTTGCCAGTTTACCGGAGGGGGCGGCGCACCAAATGACTCACTGGAAACCAGTATCGAGGGAGCGGTGACGGCCCTCACGGTAGTTGATGAGACTGCGGCGCTGGTTGTCCGAATTGAATACGGGGCGTGGGAGATTCGGGGCCTCGACATAAATGCACCGCATATTGATAAAGCCCACGCCCTTTCTCTTAGTCTCAGACAGTATCGCCGGAAGCTGGCAAAAGCCAGGGCGTATGTTGTCGACTATTTGAAAAAGCGAAGAGAGTGAAAGTGTCATTTTGAGCTGTTTTGATGGTGTGTAGACATCGGGAACATCGAAAATCTATAAATATATAATTATAGATTTATATAAAAAGTGCTTTACAGGTGGGAAAAAATTTCCTAAGGTTATACCCGAAACCGAGCGATACCCGCCCTGGTTAAACCGGAGAAATCTGATGAATAAACAAGTAATTATTTCTGACTGGATCAACAACCCTAACAGCCTGTTAAGCACTGATACTGGCTACCTATTACGCCATGTTAATGGTCGTATGGTCAAAAGCGATGAGCACGAAACCTTTTTCTTTGTTGAAGACGATGGGCGTATCTATGAGGATGGTTACTCTTATGAAGCCCAAACTGGTTGTATCCCTGCGGAGCTGGTGGACGTAACAGAAGATCTGCGTAAAGCATGGCTTGAACAGCAGCAGCGCGGAGATGATTACGTAAACACCTATCAGGAACGCCAGAACGCGCGTCTTGCCCGATATATTGCTCGTGCAGAAAAAGCCAGAAAAGAAGGTGCGGTAGCGCATAAGCGAGCGCATGACCTGTTGGATGTGATCCCGTTAGGCCAGCCGATTTTAGTTGACCATTATAGCGCGAAAGGCCATCGCCGCCGTTTGTCTAAAGCTGATGCGTTATTCAGAAAAGCGTTTGTTGAATGCGAAAGTAAAGCATCACACTACGAGAGCAAAGCCGCAGGTGTTGGTCGTAATGGAATTTCGTCTGATGATCCTGATGCGCTATTTAAGTTGCTTCGTAAGCTGCAAGGCTGCATGAAGTCACACGTCAAAATGAAGGCCGCAAATAAGGCCATTCGCAAATACAAAAAAGACCAATTACAGCAGCTTTCTGCATTAATCGATCTCAGGTTTACAGAAAGCGAAGCCAAAGAGTTACTGGCCGGAGATTTCTGTGGGCGCATCGGATTCCCTTCATACGCACTGAGCAACAATAACGCCGAGATCAAACGACTACAGAGCCGTATTAAGGAGCTTGAATCGGTCAAGTCTGTAACAGGAGCACAGCGCGAAGAATACGACGACTTTTCTATGAAGATAGATCCAGAGGATAACCGCATCCTGTTTTATTTCCCTGGCAAACCAGAGGCAAACATTCGTTCGCTGCTTAAATCACGCGCCTTTAAGTGGAGTCCAACCCGTAATGCATGGGTTCGCAAGATTACTCCAAATGCCCTGGCTGATGCCCGATATCTGAAAGAATCGCTATTGAAAGCCTGACAGTAAGCCTACGGCGGGATGTCTCCCGCCGTATATAGAATTATATATTTATATAAATGTATAAGGACGCCTCGACAATGAAACGCAAAATTATTAACCCCCAAGATGTGATTAATTTCCTGACCGATCACCCATGTTCAAAAGTGGACGTAATCGCGGAGCACATTGGTGTGTCGCAGAACTCTATGCGTTGCAGACTGAGAAGCATGGTTGCCGAAGGACAGATAACAACCAGGAAAATAAATGGTTGCCTGTACTACTCCGCTAAACCGGAATTGCCATTTGGCATGAATCCTAACTCCATGTTGTTTAACACCTTATTAGCCAAAGTTAAGCCGTTGAGAGGGGCTGTGGCATGAGCATCAAAACCCATACCGGAATAATCATCACCATTGATGGTGAGAAAAAAGTGAAGTTACGCGAAACGCCGACAACCTGGTGTGTTGGTCCGAAAGAAACATATCGCAAGGAAGATGGCCGTCGTTGTGGCGCACCACTTTCCCGCCGTCGCCTCCTTTTGAGCACGATAAAACCTATCGGGCAGGTTGAGCAACCAACGACTTTGGTAACGAAGATTTCAGACAAGAGTCTGGCAAACCTGATCGCTGATGCGGACAAGGTGCTGGAGCGAAACACCCCCGTTGCAGATGAGGAATGGTGGCAGGATTTCCGAGCCGCAATGCTAGAGCTTCAGGAACGTCGTCGGGAGGAGTTGAAGTGAGTGGATCAAATTGTCGAATTAATGGCAATCGAATAGAGCCGTGTGCTGCATTGGCAAAGTCTCTTGAGCACGATGCTGAATGCTCAGTAAGAAAAGGCTTACTGCTATACAAAATCTGGAATGAGAGTTTAACCCGTGGACCTGATTTGGTGATGTTGCGTTCCGGTGAGTTTTCTAAATCACCTATTCGAGTCTCATTTTGCCCATTCTGTGGTGAAAGTCTGAAAACGTGGGAAGCGGAGGCAACCAGTGAATAACCGCTTTTACATGATGTGCTTGCGTGAAACTGTGGGTAATAACGCCTCATTCCATTGCCATAACGGCAATGGTTACAGTTCTGATATCGATCGCGCTCATATTTACACGCTGGAAGAAGCCCAAAAAGCCTGGAATTGTGGGCGAGATATCGATCAGCCTGTTTGTGCCGATAGTGTGGATGCAATGGCTGTGTGGCACGTTGATTGCCAGTACATCCCTACAGAAAGCCTGATTGAGTCAGATTGCACTGAGTATGTGGCCTACAAAAAAGGTAGCTGGAACGGCAACGATGTTTACTGGCTTCAACACGGTGGATTGCCAACAGATGACTTCAGTAAAGCGACCATCTTTAGCTTCGCCAACAAAAACGAACCAGGAATAGTTTGGTTGCCATTTTCCATTGCTGATGCAGCAAAGCGCCGGACGTTCAATATCAATAACTTTAACCGCAGAACAATGGTTCAGGGCGCAGGTTTGGTCATGCCTGACTGGTTGAAAGAGCAGAACAGAAGAAAGAAGTCGCGAAGCGGGAAGGTGCGTTGGAATTGTCCGCATTGCGGAAAAATAACCTGGCAGTACAGCCCATATGATTTTGAAGGCTGTCGTGATTACAACTGTGAAGGATGGCGAGAATGACAATTGACTATCAGGTACTGCGTGAGGCGGCAGAAAAGGCAACACCAGACGAATGGGTCGCATTTATTTCGACGGATACTGGTACTTATGCGGTGCACACGCCCGGTGATGAACGATGTGAAGACGTTATCAAATGGACCGGCTTTGATGGACAGAAAAATGCAGAGAACAACGCTCGTTATGTTGCCGCGTTCAACCCAAAGGTTGCACTGGAGCTGCTTGGTGAAATTAAGCGCCTGGAGGACACAAATATTGATGCTATGTGTCGAATTGCAGAGCTTGAGACTAATCTCGCGGCGCTGGCGGCGGAGAATGAACTGGCTCGTAAGGCAGTTCAGGCATTCTGCGATGTTGTTGGCGACAACACCGAGGTTATCGCTGAGGAGGTTGGGCGAGATGGCGTTCTGGTTATTTTGGAGGCCATGAAGGCAACAGGAAATATTCCAGCCACCGATGCTTTTCTGGCTGAAATTCGTGCGGAAGCACGCAACGAGGGGATTAACTATACCGCCAGCCGTCTTGCTGCTGCGTTCAATCACGGATTTATCAATAAGTCTTTGCGTGAAGTTTTCGACGTTACACGCATGATTTTGTCAGCGAAAGAAGAGTTGGCTAATGAAGCGCATCCGATTGATGGCCTGTCTGGTGAATATGCGGAGAAATCCCTTGAAGAATGGGCGGAACAGATTCGTAAAGGAGGCGACAAGTGAGCAATTTAGCGAGGCTACGAGCAGTATTTAGATATTCAGAGCGGGTAATGAAGCACATACAACCGAAAACATGGCAGAAACTGGACTCTATGGGAGTTAAGTTGGAGAAGATTACTCAACTTAAGCAGTGGCATATCGGCGAATATTATGGAAGTCCTGGTCGGGATGTTCGGTTGGTCAAAAGTTAAGTATTGTTTTTTTATCGATCGATTAACCACATTGTGAAGGTTTTTTTATGGGGAAACCTTGTTTTAGGTGGTAACTGGGTGTAGTGTTTCATTTAACGTAGTAAAACTGCGTTAAGCGATTACCGCGTAATTTGTTGCTTTATGAAGCCCTGCCTTTTTCGGCGGGGCTTTTTTTTTAACGAGGATTTCAATGTCAGCAGAACCAATTTCCGGTACGGCCGTTGCTGCTGGTGGCCTGATGGGTGCCAGCGTTTTTGGTATTGCAACTGGTATTGATTACGGCGTTGTATTCGGGGCATTTGCTGGCGCTGTTTTCTATGTTGCTACAGCGGTGAATATTAGCCGTCTCAAGCTGATTGGCTATTTCTTTACATCGTTCATTGTTGGAGTGATTGGAGCGCCGTTAGTTGGCTCATTTCTTGCCAAATGGACCAGCTACAACGATCGTCCTCTTGATGCGCTTGGTGCGGTTATTGTGGCTGCATTGACAATTAAAATCCTCACGTTCGTAAACAGCCAGGATCTCGGTAGCATCTTTGGAATGCTTTCCCGCTTACGTGGAGGGGGTTCAAATGGTAAGCAGTGACCCGTCAGCACTGATTAATGCGGTGCTTTGCACAGTAATAGTAATGGCGCTGATGCTTTATCGACGGAAAGACTCCAGGCATCGTCCATTTGTTTCCTTTCTGGCTTATATCTACGTCATTGTATACGCCAATGTTCCCTTCCGTTATGTGTTCGGTCTTTATCAAGAATCCCACTGGCTGGTGGTTATTGGAAATCTGATTATCTGCATCGTTGTTCTGTATTTCAGGGGCAATCTGGCGCGGATAGTTGACGCATTAGGGTTTAATCATGACCAAAGATGAGATTTTTAACAGCATTCTTGGGAAAGAGGGCGGTTATGTTGATCACCCTGACGACAAGGGAGGCCCAACAAAGTGGGGCATTACTCAGAACACTGCCCGTGCTCATGGATACCGTGGCGATATGCGCGATTTAACTCGCGAACAGGCACTGGAAATCCTTGAGGCTGATTACTGGTACGGACCACGCTTTGATCAGGTGGCCGCATTATCCTCTGATATTGCTGCAGAGCTGTGTGACACGGGGGTGAACATGGGGCCAACAGTGGCGTCAAAAATGCTTCAACGCTGGCTGAATGTGTTCAACCTGCGCGGGAAGCTGTATCCCGATTTGGATGCAGACGGACGAATCGGTCCACGTACCATTAATGCGCTGCGTGCTTATCTTGGGAATCGGGGAAAAGACGGCGAACGGGTGATGCTGACGTCGCTGAACTGTACGCAGGGCGAACGCTATCTGGAGTTGGCGGAGAAGCGCGAGGCGAATGAGTCGTTTGTCTACGGCTGGATGAAAGAGCGAGTGGTGGTATGACTGGTTTGAAGGCCGTTTTGTCATTTATTGGCACAATTATATTGGTTGCATTCGGCGCGTTTGGTTTTGGTCGTATGAAGGGGCGAGAAAAGGCCGAAGATGAAGCTGAAAAGCAGCGCATTAATGAGAATGCAGCCGCCGTAAAAGCCACTGCGGAGCGGCGTATAGAAGTGACAAAAGAGGTGGGCAATGTACAGCAGAGTGTTAACCATATGGCTGATGACGATGTTGATCGCGAGCTGCGGGAGTCGTGGAAGCGTCCCGGTGGTGGTTGATACCGCCTGTGATTGGGTAAAGCCCATCTACCTGACTGATCACGATATCGATGTTATGGACCGCCAGACAAAGAAAGATATTCTGGCTCATAACAGGGCATGGGAAATCAACTGTCCAAAGTAATATATATTTCTATAATTATATAAATATATAGTTACAACATTCTATGCGCTTTTCTCATTAGCGCACGCATCAACCATGTTTGTCTGATATGCCGCCGCGCCCAAAAATCCTGAATTTATTGGCTGGGATTTTCGTGCGCGGCGCCACACCAGACAAACAAATCAAATATGGCCCCTTAGCTCAGTGGTTAGAGCAGGCGACTCATAATCGCACGGTCATCGGTTCAAGTCCGGTAGGGGCCACCAATTCACTCTCACACATAAAGATAAGCGCGGTGGAGTTACTTCTTCGTGCTCATCTTTATGTGTGCCTGGTGCACATTTCGGGAAGCCGTTGGTTAGTGAGTACAGGCAGGGCCTGTTATCCGCAAAGGGGTAAAAGCTGGAGCGGCACGGAACTGTAGCCGTGTTACCAAAACAGCGTTGTCGGGCGATATCCGGCACACAACAGGCAAGGGCATTAATCAGTCTGGTTAGTGCCCTTTTCGTTGTGTCTGCTGTAGAGCTGGCCAGCGTTATGACTGCCGGAGATAAGCGCCGGAGGCACAACTAACATGGAGGCAATTGCATTGTTTAATCTGATTTATGCAGATCCCCCCTGGGAATACAAAGATAAGTGTAAGGATGGGAATCGTGGAGCTGGTTTTAAGTATCCAACGATGAAAGCTGAGGATATTGCTCGTATTCCTGTCTGGCAGCTTGCTAATCCTGAATCGTGTTTGTTGGCCATGTGGTGGGTTCCGACTCAGCCAGAAGAAGCGTTGCTGGTGGTGAAAGCATGGGGATTCAGGCTTATGACCATGAAGGGCTTCACATGGAACAAATGTGGTAGCCGACAACCAGATAAGCTGGTGATGGGGATGGGGCATATGACTCGTGCAAACAGTGAAGATTGCTTGTTTGCGGTAAAAGGCAAATTGCCGACCCGCCTTGATGCGGGGATCATTCAGTCGTTTACATCGCCTCGTCTGGAGCATTCTCGGAAGCCTGATGTGGTTCGTGACAAGCTGGTAAGGCTGTTAGGTGATGTTCCTCGTATTGAGCTGTTTGCTCGCGGTGATTTACCTGATGGTTGGCATGGCTGGGGCAACCAGTGCAATGGAGGTATCCAGTTGCATGATGCTCTCTGGCAAGTGGCATAGAATTATATAATTATAGATTTATATAAAAAGTGCTTTACAGGTGGGAAAAAATTTCCTAAGGTTATACCCGAAACCGAGCGATACCCGCCCTGGTTAAACCGGAGAAATCTGATGAAAGTACAAGACCGTGAAGTAGTAAAAAACCTCCTGCAATACCTGACCTCAAAAAACCTGACGGGCAGCGTTGAGTTCCGTGAAGCGTTAAAACATTTCAACGTCACTACGGTTTATCGTTGGGAAAACAAACATTCTGAAAGACCGTATGTGGTGGATGTTTTTGCGCCTGATATTGAGTGCGGTTTTGAGCGTCATTCGTTCAAGGAGAAACATTCTGCTGATTTTTTTTGTGAGGTTGTATGTGCGGCAGGAGATGATGAGTGATGCGTATTTCCTTCAAACGTGCGACTGAGCAGCAACGCAAAGAGTTCCTGGCTGATGATGTAGCGGCCGTTTATGACCTCATGAAAGAGGTTGTGGAATCAGGGAACTACACGGCGGCAAAGATGCTTAAACTGCAATTCTTGCTGGGCGACCTGAAATACAAATCCGAAGTTGTCGCCGGACGACGCGAGCATTAAACCGTAACGATAACGAACAACGAGCCTCGGCAATTGCCGGGGCTTTTTTACATCCAGACAAAGGAGAACATGGGATGCCTTCGACAAGCACCAAAAAAGAAATGGCGGTTAGTGATGTGCTTTACGCGCTTTCGACTATATGTGACGGAGCAATGATGAGGATGAAAGTCCTCCGTGAAGCATACGGAAAAAGTCACGATGAGGCAGCTAAAGAATGCCTGAATGAGATTGTGGACTTCATTGATAACCATCGTTCAGTTATATCGCGTCAACCGACAGAGTCGTCCATCACGATTAGCGCACCGGTTATCAATATATCAGTAACTGCGGCGTGTAAATCAGCAGCGGAAGATGATCGTGCTTATGCCGAGTGATTTGTTCTGGTTTCCGCTTCCAATAAGAGATTTGTTGGTATTTCTGGCTGGCGCTTACGTCTGGAGAAAAGCGAAAGATACCTCGTTATCTTTGAGGTTTGTCTTAGCTATATCGGTAGGAACCGCGCTGGGTACGGCGTATCTCTTGATATTACTGGAGGTATTCATTGAAAAATGGATAGTTTCATGAATGGTCTTGGCATTTTTCTGATGGTTGTGGCTGTGTGTTTTTGTATCTCGCTGGTGGTTATTGCTGGTGTCCTGTGGCGCATCTTAGTGGCGCAGAGAGCTTTTCGGCTTAAGCGGGAGCAAATGCGCCTTGATTTCTATCGAAAGTAACTCTTACAGCCTCGCGTGTCGCGGGGCTTTTATTTTCAGGTGATGTTATGGAAAAGAAAGAAGATAAACCGATTGCCATTGGTGCAGAGTCTGTTCCGTTTAAGTTTGAATTATCCCAACTGGTAACAATGCGTATCAGTGAAGAGTGGGGAGAAGTTCAAGCCCGTGCTCAGTATGCAAATGGCGAAAACCAGTATTTGATTCACTATCAGGCGGCTGATGGTCGTGCTACCACAGAGTGGTTCGGTGAATCGATGTTGATTGCGATGGAAGATGATCGTTATCCAGGCTGCCCTGTTTTTGCCTGTGTTGATTTGCCAGAAGGCGCGGTACTTGAAGACGACAAAGAAGAATGCTCGTCTGATGGCGAACTTGTCATTACTGGAATCGTTGATGGTAAGCCGGAATACTCTCGTATTGAGGTAAATAACGGCCGCATCCGTTTGATCCCTGCGTAATGCATTACAGCAGCTCTTGTGCTTACCAGGGGCTGCGATAATGCGCAAACCAAAGCTGCCTCATTAACTCCAGCTCGCTGTGGAGTTAATGCTGGTGGCTTTTTTATTACTGGAAGGTGGGCGACCGCCGTCAGTTGCGACCTGACGACAGTCATTCATACCCACAGGGTGCCGTGGATACAAACCGAGGCCCACTTGCTTGCACAAGCGAGGGGATTTTAGCGGATAAACGGCATGACAAAACATCTTAATGTGGTTTCTTTACCACTTTCTGTGTTGATTGGTTATGAAAAGAACGCTCGCACACACTCCGTGGAGCAGGTAGATCAGATTGTTGCCAGCATACAGGAGTACGGATGGACTAATCCGATCCTGATAGACGAGAACAATGTTGTAATTGCTGGTCATGGTCGAATTGCTGCGGCCACTCAGTTGGGGATGGATGATGTTCCCTGCATTGTTCTGGAAGGGCTAACGGAGAATCAGAAGAAGGCATATCGTCTGGCCGACAACCGTATTCCGCTGAATGCTGGTTGGGATGAAGAGTTGTTAAGCGCGGAGCTTGCAGATCTTGCGGCCGATGATTTTGCTCTGGACTCAATTGGTTTTACTCAGCGCGAACTGGATAACTTATTGAGTGCGGCGGTCTACGATGACACAGAGGGTATGGATATCCCATTTGAGAAGGATGAGGCCAAATCAGGCGTAAAAGTTCAGTACCTGTCATTTGGAGGTCATAAAATCCCGGCAACGGATGAGGAAGCGGATCGTTTTGACTGCGCGGTGTCTCGTTATGTTGATGATAATGGCAGCTATATCGGATTTGTATCCGCATTGCTGGCTGGGGAGGTGTGCTGATGCTTCACCTCAATTACGACATAACGCACCTACGCGGCGCGGAATATAACCCGCGTTTTATCGGTGAGGATGATCTTGCGAGGCTGGCGGAAAGCGTCAGGGAGCTGGGGCTTGTGAAGCCATTGATAGTGCGCGGCGATTTGCTGGTGGCGGGACACCAAAGGACGAAGGCGCTACGTAAATTGGGAATAACGCGTGCTGCGGTGTATGTGTTGCCCTGTGAAACGACGGTATACGACGAAGTACGGTTTAACCAACTGCATAACGGAACGGATTTTGATAGCGGAGATGAGCGTTGCAGGGTGTCAGGTCTGGAAGATAAGCATGGTTTTGTTCAGGTATCGGCAAGCCAGATCTCAGGCAATATGCGCGCGAAAATGGCATATGTTCGAAAGAACATAGCGGAACTGGTTATCAAGTATGGTCCGTGGGGTGGTTGTGTTGCGACTCAGTCTGGTGAGGTTATTCACTGTGCTCAGTATGCATTAGCAGCGAAGATGACGCGCACACCGCTAACGGTGTTTGTGATCCCTGATGTTGAGAAGGAAAAATACCAAAGTTATCTGAATAAAACTTATGGTGTATTTGAGTATTCTCATCTGGAGAAAACAACATACATCCAGACGTATGCGCAGCTTATGCGGTTGCGTAATGGTGGCAGCCTGAAATCAAACCTGTATGAGTCGTTGATCCTCCCGATCATTGCCAAGACGCCAAGAGGAATTGATTTTGGTTCGGGGCAGGGAGACTACGCGCGAATGCTCAGGGCAAAGGGATATAACCTGCATGATCTCGAGCTTTTCCGCCGTAAGGGCGCTGGAAACACTCTGGATAGGGCCGCAACAAACCGGATGATTGATACGCTGGTGGACGACTTAAAAACGCGAGGGCGTTACGACTACGTGATTTGCGATAGCGTTTTGAACTCGGTCGATAGTGTCGAGGCTGAATGGTCCGTTCTGACGGTTCTAAAAGGCCTGTGTAAAGCTGGTGGGTCAATATTCTTTTCTGGTCGTAGCCGTGGAGAGCTGGAAACAGTCCTGAAGCAAACACAAGCGGCGAGTTCCAAAAGCCGGCTTTATTTTATTGATCATAACGGTTTTACCGCGTTGTACCGGAAGGGGCACTGGTTTTACCAGAAGTTTCACTCTGATGATGAAGTGAAGCAGTTGTGTCGTGTACATGGTTTCAGGATTAAGCGGTCAATATTCAACTGTAAGAGCTGGTATTTGCACGTCATTAACGATGATTCCCTTAGTTGGGCGAGTCTGGAGAAAGCTGTTCGTTTTGAGTTTGAGTTGCCGTTGCCTGGTGGTTCAACAATCGGACGATCTGATGATGTGCTGGCGGCTTTCCGGCCGTTGATTAAGTAGTGTGTAGGAGGCGCTGGTGGCTGACAGAATTGAGATAAAGATGGATTTTTCTTCTCAGGATATTCAACGACAACTCCAGCGCCTTGAAGAACGCGAATTGCCGTTCGCAATGGCGCTTGCGGCAACCAGAACGGCAAAGGCTTCTCAGGCTGCGATTAAGAATGAAATTAATCGGGTATTTGACAGGCCCACGCCGTGGATTCAGAACTCTACTTACGTTTTGGCCGCAAAGAAGAGTGATCCTACAGCCATTGTGTATGCTCGTGAATGGGGAGGAACGCCAGCCCCTGTAACGTTGACTCCGCAAATCGAAGGTGGCCAACGACAGTACAAACGCTCAGAAGGGGCGCTAAGGGCTGGTGGATATTTGCCTAACGGCTGGCAGCTTGCTCCTGGTCCCGGCGCAAAGCTGGACAAATACGGGAATATTTCGCGGGGGCAATTACAGCAGGTCTTATCTGGCCTAAGAGTTCAGCGAGATGCGCATCAAAATCGCCGTCAGGGCAAGCCTACGGAGTTTTTTGTTGTTCGACCTGGTACAAGTAACCCGCTTCAACCAGGCGTCTGGCAGCGCGTTGGGCGGCGTCCTACGTTGATCCTTACGTTTATCCAGCAACCTAGCTATTCGCAGCGTCTTGATTGGCATGGCGTGGCGCTGCGTGCTGGTGAGGATGCGTTTGCTGATGAAGTCACAAAGGCTATTGATGACATCCTTTCTAAGACGTTCTCTCGTTAATCATCGTGTGGTTGATGGTGTTGTTATGCAGGGTGTATTCACTGTGTTCTGTAGCGTCGCTCGCTGGCTGTCTGTGGGGGAGCACGAGCATCGTTTCATCGTCCGGCAGAATTGGGTCCTTCTGGCCAAAAGCGTTGGATGCGGGTCATTCGAACCCCGATGTTCGGCTAGCTAAACGTGAAAAAAGTTAGGTTAAAAGTTGCGGTAAAAGAAATTTACTCATCTCATTGAAAAATATCGGGAAAACGTGATTTTTTGCTGTATTTGTGCTGGTAAAAAGAAAGTAGGAAATTTTCTTTTAGATCATCAAGATACGCGCAGATCTTTAACCAATGTGATGTTGTTCTGATAAAAATCGTTATAAATCATGCAAATACATCCGATCTTTTAACCAAAACACCATCGCAAGATCCTTTTTACTTATAAAAACTTAATAAAATCAGATAATTATGCTGGTTTGTGTGATTTTTTATGAGTAAAAAGATCGTCATTTTTCTCTTTTAGTATCAATAAGTTAAACAGTTTTCTTTAACCTGTTGTGTTATGGCGGTTAAAAAATGGCTCTAAAAATCGAATATTTACCAGTCGGTAAGCTGCTCAGATATGCCAAAAATTCACGGACTCATTCAGATGAGCAAGTTGAACAGTTGGTGAACAGTATCCGTGAGTTCGGTTTCACTAATCCTGTGCTGATCGATGAAAAGAATGAACTGATTGCGGGGCATGGGCGGCTTGCAGCAGCCGAAATTCTGGAAATGGATAAAGTTCCGGCGATTCGGTTGAGTAACCTTTCTGAAAAACAGAAGAAGGCGTACAGGATTGCAGATAACAAGCTGGCCTTAAATGCTGGCTGGGATATGCAGCTTCTGGCCGAAGAAGTCAAAGAGTTAATGGATGATGATTTTGATATTGATCTGCTTGGGTTTAATGATGCAGAGCTTGACGAAATGTTAAGCGATGAACAGCCGCAGGAAGAAGACGATAATTCTTCCCCTGTTGTTCAAATTAAGTACCTGGCTATTGATAAAGAACGTATTCCCGCGACGGATATGGAAATTGCATTGTTGCTGGATGTTTATCGTCAGTACCACGATGCGCATGAAACGCATGAGGGATTTGTTCAGTATCTTGCTAATGGTTGCAAGTAATGGCCATCGTCAGTAAGTCAGAGTTTGCCCGCCGGAAAGGTATTTCTCCGGCAATGGTTACGAAGCTCTGTCGTTCCGGTCGCATTCCAGTGCTGAAAAGCGGCAAGCTGGATTTTGATAAAGCCAGTGCGGCTTATGAAGCGAGCCGACAGGTTGGTCGTGAGGTATCTGCTGAAAATGGAAAAAGAGGGCATGGGATATCTTCGGAACAACCAGAGTTACCCGCTGATGATGCCGGATTAGCTGGTGGTACTTCCGGTGTTGCGGTGCAATTCAACAAGGCTAAGACCGCAGAAAAAATTTATCAGGCAAAGCTGAAACGCCTTGAATTTGAAGAAAAGGAAGGCTCTCTCATCGCTAAAGATACGGTCAGGGATGATGCATTTCTGGCAGCTAATGAATTGCGTAGCCGCTTATTTAGTATTGCTCCAAGAGCAGCTCCCCGTTGTGAAGGCAAAACAGCCAGGGAGATCGAACGCATTATTGAAGACGAGATTAATTTTGCGCTTCAGGCGCTCCAGGAATCCCGATTTATTAAGCAGGAAGAATAAACCTCATGGGCGAAACAGTATGGAGCACCGCTTTTTTCCGTGCGCTTCGCCCTAAATCACGGCTAACTGTTTCCGAATGGGCTGATAAGTATCGTCATGTAGCGCAGGGAACGTCTCCAGAGCCAGGGCCGTGGCGTACAAGCCGAGTGCCATATTTGCGTGAACCAATGGATGTTATTGGTGACGCTGATACAGAAACAGTAGTGATGCAATGTAGCTCGCAAATTGGTAAATCCGAATTACAGCTAAATGTTATGGGTTACTTTGCAGATCAGGAGCCATCTCCTCAGTTGATGATTTATCCAACGGTAGAGGCGGCTGAGGCTTTTTCAAAGGAGCGTATTGATCCGACGTTCAAATATTCCCCTGGTTTGAAACACAAGCTGCATGAAGGAAAAGAGGGGCGCGGTGCAGCCAAAAAGTCCAGCACGACTATACGTATGAAGCATTACGCTGGTGGATATATAGCACTTGTTGGTGCTAATTCCCCAGCAGGTCTTGCATCCAGGCCAATTCGAATACTGTTAGCTGATGAGATTGATCGTTACGGTGTGACGCAGGAGGGCGACCCACTAAAACTAGGTATTCAGCGTACTACCAACTTTCATAATCGTAAGAAAGTTTTTGTTTCTACTCCTGTTTTGGAGGAAACGAGCAAAATCCACAAGTGGTTTAAGCTCTCCGATCAGCGTTACTACCATGTTCCTTGCCCATGTTGTGGCACCATGCAGGTGATGAAATGGTCGCAAGTCAGATGGGATAAGAGCGATTCAGGTGAGGCGTTACCGGAAACGGCCAGATATGAGTGCTGTGAGTGCGGCGGGATTATGCGCGGATCTGGTAAACCAGACGTTGATTGGTTGGCAAAGGGGGTATGGATAGCTGAACATACTGGAGTTAAAGGTATTGTTGGTTTTCATATTAACAGTCTTTACTCCCCGTGGGTTGCATTGTCAGAGCTGGTTGAAGAATTTACGGAAGCAACCAGAAACCGCGATAAAAATGGATTAATGGAGTTTATTAACCTTAAGCTGGGTGAGCCATGGAAAGAGGATGCTAAAGACGATATCGATCCTGAATACTTGTTGCAACGCAGAATAAGGTTTGAAGAGTTTTTACCAGATGATGTTTTATTGTTAAGTGCTGGTGTTGACGTACAGGACACGTATTTAGTTTGTGAATTGGTCGGTTGGGGAAAAGGTAAGGAGTCATGGGGGATAGAATATAAAATATTCCCAGGTGATCCCGCACAAGATGTTGTCTGGAAACAACTTGATGAATACTTACTCCGTAGCTGGTCATTCCGTGACGGTCGAAAATTACAGATTTCTTCTGTTTGTATTGACTCTGGTGGGCATTTTACGACAGAGGTATATCGCTTCACTAAGCTGAGAGAATCAAGGCGAATATACTCTATCAGGGGGCGTGGTGGGGTAGGTTTACCATTTATAGGAAAGCCAAGTAATAATAACCGTGTGGGTGCTATGTTGTTTAATTTGGGGGTTGATGATGGTAAAGGGACCATCATGGCAAGAATTAAACTACATGATCCTGGTCCTGGTTATATGCATTTCCCATTAGATTCTGACAGAGGATATGATACCGAATACTTTAAAGGATTATTATCAGAGAAAAAAATATTTGAATATAAAAATGGGCAGACAAAAGAAAAGTGGGTGAAAGTCTACGAGCGTAACGAGCCTCTTGATTGCCGTAACTATGCAACTGCCGCGATGGAAATTCTGAACCCTAATTTTAACTGGCTTGCCGAACAGGAAATGCGAGGTAATGTGTATGTGCAGAACTCGTCAGGTATACGTAGAAGACGCCGTAGAGTTATAAGTAAAGGCGTAAACATATAGAGGAAATATAAATGAACAATGAAGCATTTTCTCTGACTGAAGCCAGAGAGATGTTATCTGTCTGGCGGGAAGCATATCGCGCTATTGCTATTGGCGGTCAGTCATATAAATTTGGTACGCGGCAGTTAACTCGTGCGGATTTATCAGAAGTCAGAAAAGAGATGGATTACTGGCGTAATGAAGTAGAAAGATTATCAGCAGGTATACGCCGAGGCCCACGAATTAAACGAGTGGTGATAAGAGATTTATGAATATTCTTGATCGAGTTATTGCGCCGTTTTCACCTCAGAGGGCATTAAATCGAGCTTTGGCAAGAAAACGGTTAGAAGCACTTGAAGGTATTAATAACCTTGGATATTCACGTCATGGTGCAAGCACTCATAAAAAATCATTAAGGGGTTGGTTTAGTAAAGCTGGTTCTCCTGATGATGATATTGTTAAAAATATAGATAAATTGCGTGAGCGTTCTCGTGATCTCTTCATGGGAAACCCGCTATCGGTTGGCGCAATAAAAACTATCAGGACAAACGTTGTTGGTTCCGGTTTAAAACTAAATGCGAACATTGATGCCGATTTCTTGGGGATGACGCAGGAAGAAGCGCGAGCATGGGAAAAACATGTTGAGCGTGAGTTTAGATTATGGGCTGATTCTCCAAATTGTGATGCATCAAGAATGTGTACTTTTGGACAATTGCAATCATTGGTTCAAATATCTGCGTTAACATCTGGCGATATATTTGCTGCGCTACCAGTTATTAAGCGTAAGGGTGTTATATATGATTTGTGCGTCTATTTAATTGAAGGTGATCGTGTTTGCAATCCAGAGGATCGTTTTATACCAAATCTTTACGGTGGCGTAGAGGTTGGTGAATTTAGCGAGCCTGTGGCGTACTGGGTTGCAAAACATCACCCAGCCGGGACTTCTGGTTTTGTAACCCGCAAGTGGGAACGTATTCCCGCATATGGGAGTAAAACAGGAAGAAGAAATATTCTGCATGTCATGCAGGATTTTGAAAGGCCTGGGCAACGCCGTGGCGTTCCTGTCCTTGCTCCTGTAATTGAAGCATTGAAGCAGTTAGGACGATACACCGATGCTGAATTGGTTGCTGCGGTTGTGTCAGGGATGTTTACTGTCTTTATTAAAACAGACGCTCCTGATGGGCCAGTCGGTGAATCGGGTATCCCTCAGTACGAGCAGATCGATAACCATGATGATAACACCCAAGAAATGGGGAATGGCTCCATAGTAAGTTTGGGTGAAGGTGAGTCGATAGATACAGCAAATCCCGGGCGACCAAATACGGCATTTGATGGTTTTGTTGTCGCCATATGCCGTCAAATTGGGGCTGCTTTAGAACTCCCTTACGAACTCTTGGTAAAGCATTTTACAGCAAGTTATAGCGCAAGCAGGGCCGCATTACTTGAAGCCTGGAAAATGTTCCGTATGCGACGTGACTGGATGGTTCAGTCATTTTGCCAACCGATCTATGAGGAATGGTTGGCCGAAGCCGTTGCTAAAGGTCGTGTTATTGCCCCTGGTTTTTTTTATGGGCCTGAATATCGCGCTGCATGGAGTGGCGCTCAATGGTATGGCCCATCACAAGGCCAATTAGATCCCCTTAAAGAAGTCAAAGCTGCAAAACTGCGTGTTGAGGAAACATTCTCTACCCGTGAAAAGGAAGCGGCTGAAATGTCAGGTCTTAACTGGGAAGAAACCGCACAAATCTGTGGCAGAGAAGAGAATGCTCGCCGTGAGTTGGGGCTTATTACACCTCCTGTTTCTGAGGTAAATGAACAAAATATGGAGACTGATGATGCCTAATTGGTGGGAAATAAAAAATAGCACGGGTGAAGATGACTCTCCGGCTGAACTTTTAATTTACGGGTATATTGGTGAATTTGATGAGGTTTCTTCTTCTGACATAGTTAATAAATTAAAGGATATTTCATCAAATACTATCAGCGTAAAAATTAATAGTTATGGTGGTTCTGTTTTTACTGCTCAAGCTATTCTTTCATCATTAAAGCGTCATAAGGCTAATATTACTGTTTATATTGATGGTATTGCTGCATCGGCTGCAACCATTATTGCAATGGCAGGTGATAAAGTTGTTATCCCATCTAATGCTATGATGATGATCCATAATCCGTGGACATTTGCTGCTGGTGATGCGGATGAACTACGTGATATTGCTGAGATGATGGATAAGGTACGAGATAGTATTTTATCTGCATATAAGGAGAAAACAGGGCTTTCTGAGGATAAATTAATTGAACTAATGGATCAGGAAACATGGCTAAATGCAGAAGAGGCTGTAGAGCTTGGATTTGCTGACGAAGTTGAAAAACCAATGCGCTTATCCGCTTCTATAAAGGAAGGGATGCTTTCGCTCAATGGAATAACTTTTGAAGCATCAAGGTTTTCAAAATTACCTGATTCGCTCGCAAAGTTGCCACAAAATAAAAATGAATTATCTACTGAATTAAATGAACAAAATGAGGACGATGTTGTGACTCTTGATGAATTAAAAAATAAACATCCAGAATTATACAATCAGGTTTTTAATGCTGGTAAAGACGAGGGGGTTAAATCAGAACGCGAGCGCATTGAAACAATCGAGAATAGCGTAATTCCAGGTCATGACGACCTGGTTAAGAATGCAAAATTCAAAACGGGAATTTCTGCGGCTGAACTTGCTTTGGAAATTATGAATGCAGAGCGAGCGCGTAACAAAAACTTTCTTAATCAACGGCAAGAAGACGCAAATGAGGTGAATAATTCAGTTGATGTTAATCAACCAGAAAACAACGGCGATAAACAAGCTGAAGTAGTAAAAAATGTTATTGGGTCAGTATTTAAAAATCGCGATAAAAATTAAGGTGAGTTTATGCGAGAGTCTTTTTCATTTGAACCAGATAATCTGATTATTTCTGGTGGTATGCCAGCAATTACAACAAGTATTAAACTTGCCAGCGGTAAAGTAAATCGAGGTGAGTTGCTTGCTTTTGTCAGTATTGATCAGACAACAAATGTTGTCACTGTGGCACCAATAAATCTCTCTGGTGAGGGGGTGGCAAAAGAACCGTATTGTATCGCTCAACATAGTATTGATGCGACTGATTCAGCGCAAGTTGGAACAGCATGGCTGACCGGAATGTTCAATGCACACGCAGTTATCCTTCCTGAATCAGCAAAGATTGCCGATGTATATCTGGCTTGTCGGAAGGTTGGGATATTCCTTAATACCGCACAACAAAATCCATCTGCATAATATAAAGAGGTCGTATTTTTATGCCGAATATTGATATTTTTGAACGACGTACAATGCTTGAGCCTGTTATTCAGAATTTCAAGGCTCGTCGTTTTCTTCTTCGTACCTTTTTTCCTGGTGTTCAGACCTTTAATACAAAGAAAGTTGATCTGGATTTTGTTCGCGGTGGCCGTACTATGGCTCCGTTTGTTGGTAAAGGTTTTGGCTCAAAAACCGTTGAGCGACGCGGCTTTGTAACGAGAACTCTGGAGCCACCACTTGTTGCACCTGATTTGGTAACAACAGCCGAGCTGCTTTTAAACAGGCTTCCGGGTGAGAATATTTACAACGCAAAATCGCCAGCAGAACGAGCCGCCGAGCAATTAGGTAAAGATTTGCTTGAGCTTGATGAAATGGTTAACCGCCGTGAAGAATGGATGTGTGCACAAGTCTTGTTTACGGGGCAGGTTGATATTGTTGGTGAAGGAGTGGATGACACAGTTTATTTTTGGCCTGAAGAGGAAGGAGATAAACCATATCTTGAACTGACAGGTGATGATTTATGGAGTGCAGCAAACTCAGATCCGTTAGTAAATGTTCGCAACTGGAAACGTCGGGTATCACTAACTTCAGGTTTTACACCTCGTGTTGCCGTAATGGGCGCAAAAGTTGTTGATGCTTTCGTTAAAAATGAAGCAGTAACTAAATATCTTGATAATCGCCGAAAAGAGCTTGGGTATATTGAGCCTAAGGAGTTAGAAGAAGGCGTAACTCATTATGGCAATCTTGAAGGTGTCGATTTTTATGGTTACGACGAACTTATTCGCAATGATAAAACAGGAAAACCAGAACCATTAGTACCGGAAGATAAGATCCTCTTTGGCTCTCCTGGTCGAGGAACGATGCTGTATGGTGCTGTAGAGCTTGTAGATGACGCCGAAAAGACTCTAACGATTGTTGAGTCACCACGAGTTCCAGACACCTGGGTAACTCGTAAGCCGGCTGGCCGTTATGTTGCCATGAAGTCATCTCCACTGCCTAATCCTGGTGTGGCTGATGCCTATCTGGTGGCTAAGGTGGTTTAAATGGCCAGACTGATTAAAAACATTGATACGATAAGCCACGGCTCGCTAAAAGCGGGCCGTTTGCTTAATGGGCTAATGGATAACTCCAGAATTGCCGAACTGATTGCGTCAGGACATGCTATTGCCACCGAAGAGGATGGTGATTTGGCATCGGCTGGGGGCTATGATGCTGCTAAGTTAGCTTTTGAGCATGGATACGCATCTGCTGTTAATGATGCTGTGGACGCGGGGTTGATTACGCGAACGGAGGCGGGTAGCTGTGTATTCGAGGTTGAGTTTGAGGATGATGGCGGCAATGAGGAAACGGTTGCTGATGATTCATCTGAATCTGTAGCTACTTCTGATACCAGTAATGCGAAAAAATCAACGCAAAAAAAAGGTAATAAGAAGTAATGAACTCCTTCAAAGAGGTTATAGCGCAAGATATTTCTGCAATATTCCTCAATGAAAAAGAGTTTGCCGATACATATAACATAGACGGCAAGGATATCCTTGCCGTTATTGATACAGACCTTATTCATGAGCGGAATAAACGCTCATATGCTGAGTTTGCAGAGGGAATAAATCAGGGGCAAATAATATTATTTGTTTCAAGAAAAGATTTTCCTGTTCTCCCTGTCAAAGACCAGTCAATGAAAATCAACGGTAAAAATTATATTGTTAATGAAGTATCAGATAATGTTGGTGTATTGGAAATAACTCTCACTGTTAATACTAACAGAGGAATGCCGATTTGATTAATCTTTTGATAGATGCAATAAAAAATCGGTTGGAACATGAGGTTTCCCATGATTTATTAGTGCAGGGACCTCCTTATGATGAAACAGACAGCGATATTAAATTGTTTGTTCCAACAATATTTAAAGGGTACTTGCCTCCTAAATCACAACCATCTCCAGATAAACCGCCAGAATTTCCTCATGTGATTATCAGGCCCACGGAAGGAGGAATGCAGCCTGAAACGGATGAAGTTAAGGTTAAGTTTCTTCTAGGTGGTTTTTGTGAGGACCATACTGGATATGAATGGGTAATGGCTCTTCTTGAAAGGATGATGTTTCATTTTCAGGAGAAGCCTTTACTTGAAGAGAAATTTCTCTTTCAGGGCGATATCAGATGGCGAATGTTTGATGATCAACCGTATCCATATTGGATAACGGAAGCAACTGGAACGTGGCTAGTATTAAAGCCTCAGAATATTCAGTCTCAGGAGTTTATCTAAATGGCTAATAAGAAAAGTAGTAAAGAAGATATAGAAAAGAAGGAAGATGTTGCTCAAACATTTGTATATATAGGACCAACAATCCCTCAACTCTCAATTTTGAAGCATAAACTATTTAAGAATGGCTTATCTCCAGAGTGTAAAAAATTAATATCACATATTCCTGGTGCAAAGTGTTTGTTTGTGGCAACCAGTGATTTTGCAGATGCAGAGAAAAGACTTTCTGATAAAACCAGTGTCGAGTATGTAATGTACTCTAGAGTTTCTTCTTCTATCATGGAGATTAAATAATGGGATATCGCCACGGTATTTATATATCTGAACTGGCTACATCTATAACTCCTCCAGTGCAAGTTAGTGCTGGGTTGATTGTCGCATTTGGTACGGCTCCTGTTAATCAGTTAGAAGATCCAGCCTCAGCGGTAAATAAACCTATCATTGCTTATACATACGCAGAGGCCGTATCTAAAATAGGATATAGCACAAACTTCGAGAAATATACTTTAAGCGAAGTAATTAAAGTCGCATTTGGAATATATGGTGTTGCGCCAGTTGTATTTATCAATGTGCTTGATCCAGCAAAGCATAAGAAAGACGTTACTGATGAGTTAGTAAAACTTTCTGGCGGGAAAGGTACGCTCTCTAACGATGGTGTCTTATATAAATCTGTTGTTGTGAAAAAAGCAGATGGTGATTCACCTGGGTTAACGGTTGATACCGATTATGTGCTGGCGCTGGATGATAATGGCTATACGGTCATTACAGCTATTAGCGGAGGAAAAATTACCGAAAAAGACGCTACTCTTAAGGTTAGTTATACGCATCTTGATCCCGGTGCCGTAACTAAAAATGACATTATCGGTGGTGTGGATTCCAACACTAAAGCCAATACAGGGCTTGAGTTACTGTCAGATGTGTATCCCCGCTTCAAGTTAGTTCCTGGACAAGTGATTGCACCTGGATTTAGTTCTGATAGTGAAGTTGGTCAGCTAATGGCGGCTAAAGCCGCGCTGATTAGTGAATTGTTCAAAGCAGAAGCTATAACGGATGCGCCGACCGATAAATCTACTATCAGTGATTACTCGGCTGTTCCTGAATGGAAACAGAACAATAATCACATGGCCGCTAACCAGACAGTGTGCTGGCCGATGGTGAAACTTGGTGACAATATTTACCATCACTCAACCCATTTAGCGGCCGCAACATGCTTGCTGGATAGTCAGTATGGTGATATTCCATCACGTTCTCCGTCAAATATAAAACTACAGATGGACGGTGCTGTACGTAAAGATGGCAGTGAAGTATGGCTTAACATTAGCCAGGCAAACTACTTAAATGGACAGGGGATTGTAACAAGCCTTAATTTTGATGGTTGGAAATCATGGGGAAACCGTAATGCTATTTATCCAACATCTACAGACCCCAAAGACGCATTTCGTGTTTGCCGACGTATGTTTAACTGGGTGGGTAATACGTTAATTCTTTCGCATTGGTCAAAAATAGACAATCCTGCAAACCGTCGATTAATTGAATCGATTGTTACAAGTGCGAATATTTGGCTTAACGGCCTCACAGGTAATCAGGATATTGCAGGTGGTGTTGTTACCTTTGATCAGTCTGAAAACACGATTACGTCATTAATGGACGGGATTGTTAAATTCCATGTAAAAATGACACCATTCTCACCTGCCAGAGATATTGAGTTCGTCATGGAATATAATCCTGATTATCTGCTGAACTTGTTTTCTGAATAAATAATAGGAGGTTGCTTTGAGCAATCAAATTCCTGAGAGACTTATTAACTTTACAGTATACGGTGAGGGAAACCGTATTATCGGTGTTGCTGACGCAAAGCTGCCATCAATTGAGATGATGACAGAAACTGTTAGTGGTGCAGGTATCGCTGGAGAGCTTGAGAGCGGAACGCTGGGGCATTTCAAACCAATGACTGTCTCTCTTAAATGGCGAACTCTGACCTCTGCTGGTACAAAATTATTTCTATCCTCATCGCATCAGGTAGATTTTCGCGGTAGCCAGCAGGTTTATGATGCAGGAACAGGAAAATATAAAACGGTTCCTATTCGGGCTTCAATGAAGCTAAATCCTAAAAAACTGGATTTAGGTTCGCTACAGGTGGCAAAGGCTACTGATTCAGAGAATGAATTTGAAGTTCTCTATATCAAATTATTTATTGATGGGAAAGAAGTCCTGGAAATTGATAAGTTGAACTTTATTTGTATCTTTGATGGTGAAGATATATTAAAAAGCGTTCGTGATGATTTAGGTTTATAAGGTGACAAAATGGAAACCGTTAAATTAAGTAAAGAATATCGTTTTGAAGACTTTGAGCCGGTGACTGAACTCAACCTTGATTTAGACAACCTAAAAGGCAGTGATATTTTAGAGGTATCGGACTTACTGCAATCTCAAGGGCATGTTTCAGTTCAAACATCACTTGATAATAAAGTCCATGCAGCCTTGGCTGCTCGCTGTATTGGTCGTCCAATAGAGTATCTGAATGGATTACCAGCGAAAGACTTTGTTAAAGTTTGTCAAAAGGTACAGAATTTTTTGCTCTCGTAGGTTTTGATGAGCAAAAACCTATTGATAAGCAAATAATGAGGGCCGCGAGTTCTCTATCTCAATCATCTCAATCAACACCTATATCCTACTGGCTTTCGCTTCGGTTGAGGCGAATCGTCGCATGGATTGACGTGTTTAATGAGGATTAATACTAATGGCCAGCAATAAGAACTTTAAGCTGGCTTTTGAAATTGGCGGCAAAGTTGCCGCCTCTCTCCCCAAAAGTTTTACTACAGCTAATCAGGCTGTTGCTAAATTAAATGCCGAGCTTGCTGGATTAACGAAAGAACATGGGGAAATTCAAAAGCTACAATCTGTAAAAGTAAAGGTTGGACAGACTGCCCTCGAATATCATAAAGCTGCCGCTCGCGTTGAAGAGTTACAGAAGCAAATAAAAAACACGGCCAATCCAACCAGAGCGATGCTTCGTGACTTTGAGAAGGCAAAAACACATTCATCGAATTTACGAGCATCACTACGTTCTCAGCGTGAAGAACTGGCCGCTTTAAAGTCTGCCTATCAGGGAGCTGATACATCTGCCAGAGCTTTGGCCTCAAGAGAGAAAGAGCTTAAAGCCAGCATTGATCGTAATCGTGAGGCTCAGGCCCGTAGCGTTGAGCAGGTTAACCGCTACAGAACGGCTTTGGCTTTAGCCAGAGCAAATGTTCAGCAAGTGAAAAAACAGCAGGAGGAACTTAACCGGGCATTAGAAAAACAACGTATTGATAAAATTAACAGCTATAAAAATGCGTTGGCTGAAGCACGGAAAAATGTTCTTGCAGTAAAACGTGCTCAGGAGGAGTTAAACCGCGCGTTGGAAAGGCAGCGTGAATTGAAGCGAGAGCATCTTGGTGAGGCAAAGAGTCAACTTGTAAGGTCAGGATTACAAACTGGTGCTGTAGCGGCTGGTGCATTTGCTGCTGCTAACAATGCAGCAAATTTCAATCGTGAAAACAAAATGATTGGTCTTACGGCAGATATGAAGCCGGAAGAAGTTCAGGCGATGGGGCAGGCGATGCTTGTTACCGGAACGGCCACCAACCAGTTTGCATCTGATATTCAGGCCGCTCAGGGTTTTCTTGTCGCTGCTGGGCAGGATTATAAAGAGGCTCAGGCGAATCTACTAACTATTGGGCGAACAGCTACAGCTACTGGCTCTGATATCCTCGATGTCTCGAAAGCATCATTTACATTAAGTGACTCATTGAAGATTGATCCATCTCAAATGAAGTCTGCAATGGGGATTCTGGTTCAGGCAGGGAAAGAGGGAAACTTTGAATTTAAAGATATGGCCAAAAATCTTCCTGTGCTTGGTGCTCAGTTCCAGGCATTAAAAATGGGAGGTAAAGAAGCCGCCGCGACGATGGGGGCAGCTTTGCAGATAGCTCGCAAAGGTGCTGCAACTTCGGATGAGGCTGCTAATAATATGAACAACTTTTTGGCGAAAATACTTTCCCCTGAAACACTAAAAAAAGCAAAGAAAAATTTCGGTGTAGATTTATATAAAATTGTCACAACAGCGCAGAAAAAAGGGAAGAATCCATTCGAAGCTGCAATGCATTCTGTCATGAAAATGACTAAGAACGGAGATCAGAAGTTACTTGGTGAGCTATTTGGCGATATGCAGGTTCAGAACTTTGTTCGTCCGATGATTCAAAACTGGAAGGAATACCAGAGAATCAAAGCAACATCTCTTGGAGCTGGAAGTGCTGTTATTGACCGCGATTTTGCCAACATAACGAAAGATAATGCGGAGCGATTGAAACAATTACGTATTCAGGCTAGCAATGCATCATTAAGTTTTGGTCAGGCCTTGCAACCTGCTTTAAATGCCGCGCTTAGTGTTTTGGTTCCGCTGATTACAAAAATCAGTGAATTTGTAGCTAACAACCCCAATTTTGTTTCTCAGATTGTGATGGCGGCAGGTGCGTTTCTAACCATGAAAAGTGTGGTTATAGCGTGTAGGGTAGCTATGCTGGCTTTATCTGTAGCGACAAAGCTAACCCCTTTCGGGTGGATTCAGATGGCCATATCAGCCATTGTGGCGTTAGGTATATTGTTGTATCAGAATTGGGATAAAATAAAAGAATGTGCATCAAAAGTTTGGCCTGCTATTAAGGATTACACTGTTAAGTCTTTTGAGACTATAAAAAACTTTATCTTAAACTTTGATCTCAATGGATGGATTATATCCATGTTTGGTAAAGCATGGGATTATCTTTCCAATATAAACTGGAGTTCGGCAGGAGTAAAGATTTACAGTACATTAATTAGTGCTTTTAAATGGATGTCTCCGCTTCCGTTATTAATTAAAGCGTTTAAATATGTAAAAAATTATCTTTCTGGTGTTAACTGGAGCGAAACAGGAAAGAAAATCATAGATACACTGGTATCTGTTTTTATGCGTTTTTCACCAGTTGGACTCTTTATAAGAGCATTCCAATCTGTAACGGCTTATTTATCTGGAATAAACTGGAGTGAGTCAGGTGCAAAAATAATTGAGACGTTAATCACTGGGATAAAATCAAAAGCAAATGCTTTAATTAATGAAGTGAAAGGCGTTTTTTCTTCTGTACGTGAGTATTTACCGTTCTCTGACGCGAAAAAAGGTCCATTCTCACAGCTAACAAAGTCAGGTGGTGCAATAATGACTACTCTGGCATCAGGTGTTAGCAGGAATAACAGCTTACAGAATGCAATAGCAACCAAGTTCGGGCAATCAAATTTATCACCTCACGGGATATCTGCCGCCGGGACTTCTGGACCTCGCCAGAACGTTAACGCTGTGACTGGTGGAATAACCTATTCACCTGTAATCAATCTTCCGGCTGGTTCACCAAAGGAAACTGAGGCGGCAGCTAAAAGAGCATTAGATGCGGGATATTCTGATTTTGAGAAGAAATTGAGTGCTCATATGTTCCAACAACGGAGATTAAGTTTTGGATGATTATAGAACGGTTCAAGGGGACTCATGGGATAGTATCGCGTTAAAGTTGTATGGTAATGAGTACCTGTCTTATCTTCTTATTGATGCTAATACTGAGCACCGCTTTACGGTGCTTTTTTCTGCGGGAATTATTCTTAAAGTTCCTGATGCTCCGGTTATGCCAATATCAGTAAATAATTTGCCTCCGTGGAGACGCAATAGTGTTACGTAAAACGCTTTTTGATGTTGTATATCAGAATGTAAATATTACCGCTCATATGTCACCTGATGTTTTGTCAATGTCTTATACAGATAATGAAGATGGTCAGGTCGATGATATTTCCATTATATTAAAAAATGATGATGGGAAATGGTCTGGAGACTGGACACCTAAAAAGGGTGATTTTATTGATTTGAGCTTTAAGCCTATAAATCAAATCGTCCTTGAGTGTGGGAAATTCCAGGTGGATGGCATAACTTGCTCTGGACCACCTTCTGTTGTTGAGGTGACTGCTGTTTCTGTTCCTGTTTCATCAGGCATTAGACGTGATTTAAAAAGTAATGCATGGGAAAAAACAACTCTTAAAGATATAGCGACTTCTATAGCTAAATTAGCTAACCTTGAACTGTTGTTTCTTATTGATGGTGATAGTAATCCATATTATGCGCGTGAAGATCAAATGGAGGAAAGCGATTTAAAATTTCTCCATCGACTTTGCCAGGATGAAGGGGTGTCGTTAAAGGTCACTGATAGCCAATTAATAATATTTGCTCAAGAGATGTTTGAGCAAAAAGATCCTATCGCTACGCTTACGTTAGGTATTGATGAGATAATCAGATATAGCTTTAGCACACAATCTACAGATTTGTATAAAAGTTGCACGTGCAAATATCGCGTACCTAAAAAAAGAAAGTCGCTTTCGTATACTTGGGTAGATCCATCCGTAGAAGAAGGGGCGAATCTTAAGATAAGAAAACTGGTAGCTAATTTAGATGAAGCAAAACGTAAGGCAAAGGCTGCTTTGCGGCTTAAAAATAGATATCAAAATACCGGATCTTTAGTTTTGGTTGGAGACACCAGATTGGTAGCTGGTGTAACTATAAATCTGGACGGATTTGGTTCATTTTCTGGAAAATATCTTATATCGAAAGCTGTGCATTCAATTGGGGCTAGTGGTTATACCACCTCGATTGATGTCCGAAGAGTAATTAATGGGTATTAATTATGAATGATTTAGAAACATTATTACGTCAGACTATAAGAGTTGGCGTTGTTTCTGATATTGATGATGGTGATGTTACAGCAAGAGTTACTTTCGATGATCAGGATAACGTCACTTCGGCAAAGTTATCAGTTATTGTGAAAAATACAGATAAGAATGCTGATTACTGGATGCCAGATATTGGTGAGCAAGTTTTGTGTATCTTTCATCCCGCAGGGCCGCAACAAGGTTTTATTCTTGGTAGTTTTTATGATGAAACACAGAAGCCGCCATCTAATACTGTTAATAAACGCGTAATTAGATTTAATAACGGAACTCGTATTGAGATAGACAGAGAATCTAATTTACTCCTTGTTGATGCTGTCGGAGATGTAACCGTTAAGGCTACAGGAACCGTAACTATTGATGCTCCAGAAACCATCATTACCGGAAATGCTACAGTTGAAGGATTACTAACCTTCAAAGGTGGAATGAAAGGATCTTCTGCTGGAGGTGTTGCAGCTACAATTTCTGGGAATGTTAAGGTTGTTGGTGGTGATATAGATGTTGATGGGATTAAATCTAAAGGCCACCATCACACAGCTCAGGGGGAATACGCTCCGACAACGGAGGCTCAGGCATGATTGTGGGTATGCTTGGTACAATGCCTTTTGTTGCCTCATCAATAGTAGTGAATACGTTCAACAATTTTAAAAGGACGTCAAAGCGTCGTGTAGCGCGCCATGATGTTATTGGGCTTAAACCTGTTCTGGAGGATATAGGTCCAGATCTGGATGAAGTTAGTTTTAATATGCGGTTGGATACAACACTTGGCATTGTTCCATTGGCTGCGCTTTCATTACTTAGGACGATGCAATCAATTCAGGAAGTAAATCCTGTTGTAATTGGTATTCAGTATTTTGGTAATTTTATAATTACAGATATAGAGGAATCATGGACTTATTTCGGTCCAACTGGGAATCCGCGAGTGATTATCGTCGGCATTAAATTACAGGAAGTCGGACAGACCTCTCTGAAAGAAGCATTAGTTGATATTGCTGGCAATATAGAGTCAAAAACTAGAAGTGCGTTAGGTAAATTATTATGAATAATACGTTTACCATATTATCACCTTCTTACTCGATTGATTGGTCGCCCAAAACAGTTGTAGAAGAAGTTTTGCAAAATGTCTCTACTATTATTAACACTCAGATTGGCACTGTACCATATGCCAGAAAATTAGGAGTTAATTCAAGTCTTGTTGATAGCCCCAGTCCAATTTTTATTGCTACAGCAACACGAGAAATAATTCAAAAAATTAGTGAGTTTGAGCCTAGAGCGATTATCCATTCTGTTACTTTTGAAAGAACGGACGTTTCTGATGGTTTTATTAGGCCAAAACTTGTGATAGGAGTTAGAGAATGACGTTGCCGCGTGGTGGTTTGCCAGATATTACTTTCGCAGATTCTAACCCGACTGATATAACAACTCGTTCAATCAGGGCTTTTGAGAGTATAACAGGTGAAACATTAGCACCTGCTGATCCACGTAGATTATTCATCTTATCATTGTGTGAGATTATTATACAGCAAAGAAAAGCTATCGATTTTTCTGCAAAACAAAACCTTCTTACATATGGTGAAGGTGAATATCTCGACCATATAGGCTATCTGACGGATACGCCTAGGCTGGAAGCTCAATCTGCCTTGACTACATTTGAGTTTAATCTGTCAACAAAATTATCGGGGATATATACAATACCTGCTGGCACTCAAGTTTCAACTGGAAATGGTGTTATTTTCCAAACAGATATTTTGTTGGAAATACCTGCTGGGAAAACAGTTGGTACAGTCTCAGGATATGCTGTTATACCTGGTTTATCTGGGAATGGCTTTTTACCAGGGCAAATAAATGAGTTGGTGACTCCGTTGCCGTATGTTTCCAGCGTAAGGAATGTAACAACATCTAATTCTGGTGCTGATACGGAGTCAGATGATAATTATGCTGAAAGAATAAAACTGTCGCCGGAAAAACTGTCTACAGCAGGGCCGGAGGATTCTTATAAATATTGGACAAGAACAGCCAATCAGAATATAAAAGATGTGAATGTATATACACCATCGCCCGGAATTGTAGAAATCCGTTCTTTGTTAGAGAACGGAGATATACCTTCTGATGAACTATTAGAGCAGATAAATAGCGTTCTCTCTGCAACTAATATTCGACCATTCACAGATAAAGTTCTTGTTAAGAAACCAGAGAGCATTGAATACGATATAATAATTAAATACTGGATTAACTCATCGGACAAAAACAGAACAACTTTAATTCAAAGTGAGGTTGAGAAAGCTATTGATGAGTATAAACAATGGCAACGTTCGGTTATGGGAAGAGATATAAATCCAGATGAAATTATTCAACGTTTAAAAAATGCTGGGGCTAAAAGATTAGAAATATCAAGTCCTGTTTTTACTGTGGTTGGAGAGACACAGGTCGCCAGAGAGAGAAATATAAATTGCCAGTATGCGGGGTTAGAGGATGGCTGATATCTTTAATGTTAGCTTGTTGGATGTTTTACCTCCTAACTTAGCTAGCGATCCCAACGTGATAGCTATGTCGAAAGCTATCGATGATGAACTACAAGCAATTAACAATTTAATATATAAGACAGAAATATATAGCGTTGTTGATAACCTGGATTCAGTTGTCCTCGATCATTTAGCTTGGCAATGGAATGCTGATACATGGAGGGATAGTTGGCCTGTATCGTTAAAGCGTTCTGTTTTCAAATCAATAATACGAACAAAGCGAATAAAGGGTACAAGGGCAGCGGTTGAAGATGTAGTAAATAGCTTGGGTGGAGAGGTAAACATAATAGAATGGTTTGAAACATCACCACCTGGCGAACCATATACAGCCTCAATTGTTGCTTCGATTAACTCTTTTGATGGTGCCGTTCCTTCGAAAGAGATGTTGGAAGATACGTTAAGAAGTATCAAGAGCGCAAAGTCGGCAAGAACATTATTTACATTTTCGCAAGCAGCCAATGTTTCTGGTGGTGTCGGTATTGTTGGTGCTTGTCAGCCTGTGTCTTATATACGATTAATTGGCGAGTGTTAATTCGCAATTTGTTTATTCAAGGAATTAAGCGTGAGTAAATTATTATTTACGATGACTGACGCCGGGCGTCAGGAGTTGGTTAATGCCAACAAAACAGGAACAAATAAAGTTGAGATTGTTTCTGTTGGTTTAGGTGGTAGATATTATGTCACGTCAACCTCACAAACAAATATAACAAACGAAATAAAACGACTTACCACAATAGGTGGCAAAGTTGTTTCCCCTGATACAATTCATGTAACGGCGAAGGATGATAGTAAAGATGAGTATGTTGTCCATACAATAGGATTGTATACAAATAAGGGAACGTTGTTTGCTGTATACTCGCAAGAACAAGCAATAATAAATAAAGCATCATCTACTATTGCTTTAATATCAAGTGACATAGCAATCAAGACTCTTGATACTAAAAATATTATATTTGGTGATGTTGAGTTTATTAATCCTCCCGCGACCGAAACTGTTGTTGGGGTTGCAAGATTTGCTAATGAACAAGAAATTGATGCAGGTACAGATGATTCCCTTGCTGTTTCAGCAAAGCGGCTTAAGCAAGCCATTGTGAAACATGAGCAATCACGTAATCATCCTGATGCAACTTTAACCTCAAAAGGCTTTGTTCAACTTAGCAGCGCCACCAATAGCACGTCTGAAACGCTTGCTGCGACGCCTAAGGCTGTTAAGGCAGCATATGACCTGGCTAACGCTAAATACACCGCACAGGACGCGACCACTGCGCGGAAAGGGATAGTTCAGCTCAGTAGCGCCACCAACAGCACGTCTGAAACGCTTGCGGCAACGCCAAAGGCTGTTAA
>NZ_JAAQVZ010000003.1:0-24185 GCF_011754335.1 Escherichia sp. E.sYA108
GCCTTTTTGCATTTTTGTTGATGCTCAAGCACTATTTATGAGCGGCGCCAGATTCACGGCGATGCAGGAAAAGCTCAACGTTGTTATTGAAGAACGTCGTGAAGATGCTGAACGTGAAGCGGCTGAACGAGCAGAGCGTGAACGGAAACGTCAGGAACTGCTTCAGTTAATCGCCGGAGAGGGTTTCTCACCGGAAGAACTGCTTGGCATTACCGAAGATGCGCCAAAAACACGTAAAAAAACGTTACCAAAAGCGCCGCCCAAGTATCAATTTGAAGAAAATGGTGAAACGAAATACTGGTCTGGTCGTGGGCGTGCACCAAAACCGATTGCTGAAGCACTGGCAGGCGGTCGCTCTCTTGATGAGTTTATCATCAAAAAAGATGCTTCCAGCTCTGCTGGCGACGAACATTAATATAATAAGCCTCTGGTTTACGCAGGAGACTTTTTTGATAAACAGGAGGATGTTTTGAGTCTGACATTACCATTAATGTATTTCCAGACAGGTGCAGATCTCAGCAAAATCACACATCATGAAGTGCACTATCAGGACGGCTTTGTTCAGCAGGCATGGTTGCAACCTGAAATACAACTATTTGTTGTGTGTATCGCCAGGAAAAAAGGCTCCCGTCGCGAGATTAAAGGTGGAATGGCCGTTCTGACCAGTATTCCGGCCAGCAATGGAGCGGAGTTGGCAAAAGCGTTGGATAACGTTATGCGCCAGTCTGATGAATTGCGGCCACTGGCAGGGAAAGACGAAAACGTATTTATCCCAGCCAGAATTGGAATTTCTGGCGAAGAACCGCCAACAGAGCAAGAGCTTCTAAGTGTCTTTTACCAGCAATGCCTGAAACATGGCTCATGGGGCAGTGCTTGATTTCTGTTACATAAAGCAGGGATACCCCCTGCTTACCTTTCTTGCCAGCAATATTACGCGCTCGATGCTCTCCCTGGGCTTGATATTGCCAGGGGATGGCGTCAGCACAACCCGGGGCACGCTGATTCGGGTGTGATTCTGATTTGGGACGGAGAGGTGTATTGCTGGAAAAATATTCACCGCGCCCCTCAGCATGAGCGCCCCAGAGTGATAGCGGTAGATACTGAAGATAACGTGTTTATTGCAGAAAGTGGCAATGAATATGACGGCGCGAAATGCTGGGTTGTCTTTCAGGAGTCCTGATGATGACGATAGCCACAGAACGCGCTACAGCGAGCTACAACAGGCGTTTGATTTCTATAACCAGCGCCTTTTTGACGGTGAACTCCCCGAGTGTCTGATTACGTTCCAGCGCGTCACACAGGATCTGTTTCAGGGGAAATTTGCTTTGAGCTGGTTTGATCGCTTCTCTGTCCAGGTTGAACAACAAAAAGAGATGGCCGCCGTCATCGAACAATGGCGGGAAACTATTGCTCAGGCACATCAAAATGCTGAACCGGGATTGATATTGAAGCGGTGCTGTCAGTGTCACCGTAGAACGGGAGCAATGATAACGATCTGTTTGTTGCGGCTTTTGAGAACAAGCCAAAAAGGAACAAAGTCAAATATCAGTGTCGGGGTGTGGTGCTGCTGTCTGGGAGAAGTCCGGACTGAATATTGAATGCGGCGATTGCGAGCTGCCTTTCATCGAAAATTAATCTCTATTTTCATTGTATTTCCTGATGCTTTCTCATAAGTTCTCGTGTCCAATCCCACCCGAAAAAACTCAGATTTCACGTAGCGCACCACCGCTCATTGAGCGGCTTCTCAACGTGACTGGTAATCAGGATTATTGGTTTCCAATGTAATGAACGATGGATGTATCAAATTCTTTTATTGCATAATAGCATATTTATTACAAAATGATTTAAACGCAGATGATTATATTCTGTATGGTTATTTATGTCTAAATATATAAATTAATAAATTTTAGAATAAAAATGTAGAATCGCAAATAATATGATTGTGCTGTTCTTTTTTTGTGAAATAAATCTATGTTTGTATATTTTTATAAGGAATATTGTTTTTTATAGTGATAAAAACACTTGTGAATTAATCACAGTAATAGGAGGCGTAAAATGCGTACTGGTAATGCAAACTAATGGAAAAATATAAATGTCCATTAAATGCCACCCTGTACAGGGTGGCATACAAAAGTTATCTGCGAGGTTTATTTATGGATTATATATTGGGTCGCTATGTCAAAATTGCTCGATACGGGAGCGGTGGATTAGTTGGTGGAGGCGGAAAGGAGCAATATGTTGAGAATTTAGCGCTTTGGGAAAATATTATAAAAACCGCATATTGTTTCATAACCCCATCGAGTTATACTGCAGCGTTGGAAACGGCCAATATACCTGAAAAAGATTTCTCTAATTGCTTTAGGTTCCTTAAGGAAAATTTCTTTATTATACCTGGCGAGTATAATAACTCTACTGAGAATAATCGTTACTCTCGTAACTTTTTACATTATCAAAGTTATGGTGCTAATCCTGTTCTTGTGCAAGATAAACTAAAAAATGCTAAGGTAGTAATTCTTGGTTGTGGGGGTATAGGAAATCATGTGTCTGTTATACTCGCAACGTCTGGTATTGGCGAAATTATACTAATTGATAATGATCAAATAGAAAATACAAATTTGACAAGGCAGGTTTTATTTTCAGAGGATGATGTCGGTAAAAATAAAACAGAAGTTATAAAACGCGAGTTATTAAAAAGAAACTCTGAAATTTCGGTGTCTGAAATCGCTTTGAATATAAACGATTACACTGATCTTCATAAGGTACCAGAAGCTGATATATGGGTTGTTTCTGCAGATCATCCATTTAATCTGATTAACTGGGTTAATAAATATTGCGTTAGAGCAAATCAGCCCTATATAAATGCTGGGTATGTTAATGATATTGCAGTCTTTGGTCCATTATATGTTCCTGGTAAAACAGGATGTTATGAGTGCCAAAAAGTCGTGGCAGATCTATATGGTTCAGAAAAGGAAAACATTGATCATAAGATTAAGCTAATCAATAGCAGATTTAAACCGGCAACATTTGCACCTGTGAATAATGTTGCCGCTGCATTATGTGCGGCAGACGTAATTAAGTTCATTGGAAAATACTCCGAGCCATTATCACTTAATAAAAGAATAGGCATCTGGTCAGATGAAATAAAAATACATTCCCAAAATATGGGCCGTTCGCCTGTTTGCTCTGTGTGTGGAAATAGAATGTGAATACTGCAAATATTTTATCTGTGAACTATGGAGCTTATAATGCTATACGTATGTTAATTGGTGTCTACCATGCAGCATTTCTTATATCTACAGGTGTCACTATATCTCAACTTGCTGTTTTACAGATCGTTTTTTCTGTGACAGTGCTGATTCTTGATTTTCCTTTATCTGTCATTGCAGACAGATTTTACAGGAAACAGGTTGTAGTTAGTGGCGTATTTTTTACTATATTATTTTACCCTCTTTGTATTCAGTCTCCTGATATGCTGGCATTGGTTTTTTCTGAAATATTTTATGCCATTGGTATTTGTTGTATATCTGGGGCTATAGAGGGATGGGTGTTAAGTGCTCTGGATGGTAGAAATGAAAAGTTTACCTTATGTGCTCATTTATGCGAAAGGGTATCTTCCTTTGGGAGTGTGATAACTGGTGCTGTTGGAATATTAGTTGTCTACTTCTATGATTCTTATAAATCTGGCTATATAGTATCGTTCTTCTTGATGTTTGTTGTCTTTATCGTTTTTTTATGTGTGAAAACTAATGGCAGTGGAGGTGAAAAAGAAGCACGAGATAGTATTATTAAACAGGCAAAAGAGAGTATTGGATTGATAACAGGAAGTTATAATGGGACATATTTTTTATCTATAACATGTATGTTTACAATTGGTATACAGGTAATTTATCATTTTTGGCAGCCAATTATGCTATCTGGGGAAAGTATTGGCTCATTATCAAAAAGAGAGCTTATAACTTTACTGATGTGTCATATTGGTGCATTTTCAATGCAATATATAGCAAACTATCTTATGCCAAAGATAGATGTAAGGTGTAAACTTTATATACTTGTTTGTACATTATGTTCATTTCTTAGTTCAATCGCCTGTATTTTACTATTTATGTTAATAACAGATAATAAGGTTGTTCTCGGCGTAGCTATTTTCTCTATAATCCATGGGATGATTTCAACAATACCTGTTGGAGCACAGAATATATTCATAAGCAGACTTAATGGCAATTATAAGAATATTATTTCGGGAGCTCTTGGTCTTGTTTCTCTTTCATGTCGTGTTGCTTCCATTTCTGTGTTGGGAGTTATATCTGTATTACCAGGTAATATGCCTGTCACCACTTATATATTTATCTCTGCAATTGCATGTGTACTGTGCGGTTGTTTGTTCTTAATGTGGTCCTTTAAAAAGGAGATGGTATGACGATTAAACATGCTGAAGAATTGACGGAAGAAGTTATTTTAAATATGAATTACCCTGATTTTGTTGCTCTGATGCAACAGGATAACACTCCTCCTGGAGCAGAGTACACCATAGACTACTGGATCAAGCATGGATGTATTAACAAAAAGTCTCACCTATTAGATTTAGCATGTTCCACGGGTTTTAGTTCACGTGAATGCTTCAAAAAAGAAGGTGCATCTGCAGAGGGTATTGATATATCTGAATCAGCTGTAATGGTCGCAAATGAAAAGGCAAAAAAGCTTAAGGCTAATAATTTATTGAAATATTATGTAGCTGATGCTTGTGATTTACCATTTGAAGATAACTCTTTTACACATGTTCTCGGTGGATGTAATTTTGCATTTATACAAAATCGGTTAATAGCTTTGAATGAAACTCATCGATGTTTAAACCACATGGGAAGCATGTGCATTTCAAATTTTTATTACAGGCGTAAAATATCAGATAAACTTATCAATGATGTATATAATGCAATAAATTTCAGACCCAATCCTTTGTGGACTTTGGAATACTGGCATCAGTTTTTTTCTGAAAGATTTACTCTTGTTTCAGAAGAAAACCATGAGATGGAATCTCAAAGTGAAGATGAGTTAAAAGCCGATATTTATGATTACATTTTCAATAGAAATGAGTTTACAAAAGGTTTGAATGGTTCACTTCAGAATGTATTTTTTGAAAGATTTTTAAAAATACGCAGACCATTAAATATCCAAAGAGATTATCAGGGAGTTACATTGCAAATATGGCGCAAAAAATAACACCATCTAAAATTGTTAAACATGCCCGGGAGTTAATTATTAAGGGGATTGAATCGGGCGAAAACTCATTTGTCATTTTTGATGTAGATGGAGCTCTGGAGCGTCTGGATCATTACAGGTGTCAACTTAAGAGTTTTTTCCCCAACAGTAGTATCGCATATTCATATAAGTCAAATAATCTGGCACAATGGTGCCAGATTATCTCAGGTAAAGGTTTGTATGCAGAGGTGTGCTCTGTTGATGAAATGAACCTCGCCAAAAGAGACGGTTTTAAGCGGATTGTTTTTGATGGCCCTTTAAAAAAAACGAGTGAACTATTAAAGGCAATAGAGATTGGGGCATTAATTGAAGTTGACAATATTGATGAATGTAAAAGACTTAATGAACTATGTAAGTTGCATAAGCTGACATGTAGAATTCATTTGAGATTATCGCATTACTATGATGATAATTTATCAAGATTTGGCTTATCTGAAAGTGAGGCTATTAATTTACTGGAGATGTTGATCAGTAAGTCAGAGTATCTCATTTTAGACGGGTTCCATTTACATGTTGGCTCTAATCTACCCAATGCGGAAAAAATATGTAAAGCTATTATACAGTATCATGAGTTGATTCTTAGGTATATGCCAGATGATGGCACTCTTAATCTTGGTAGTGGGATACCTGCAGATTCTTTCTCAGCATCCAGTGATAACCCAACTCCATGTCCGGAGGTATTTTTCTCATCGATATATGATACAATAAAAAATTGCTTCGGTACTGTATGTGATAAATGGAACTATATTTTTGAACCAGGGAGACATCTGGTCGAAGACTTTGGCTACTTTATAGGGAAAGTTATTAGTACTAAAAACAGGTATGGTGTTAAAGTTGCTCAAACTAACATTGGTATAAACTGGATACCTTCGATCAGAAATTGGGACCATTCATTTACATTGTTTCATAATCATAACCATATTTCAGATGATAAATCTGATGAGTATATTATTGCTGGATTCAATTGCTTTGAATGTGATTGCTTGTTTCCTTCAGTTATTCTTCCCAGTAACTTATCTGATTATTTATTTTCTGTTCGAGGGTGTGGTGCTTATGATATGCAAACAGGAAACCAGTGGACGCGTAATCTTTATGCTGTATATACCATAACAAATGATGTTGTTAATATATCAAGGATTCACAGAAGAGAACTTGATTTCCGGAAGTATGATGTATCTCTTACGCCATCAGGAATAAAAGTAAATGATGAAATTACATTATTGTATCCAGCGTTAAAATACGCTGAAGAGTTATATTTGCTCATTAATCAAAACAAAATAAATTTCATTAAAAGCATGGCATGGCCAGCGTTTGTTAATAACATTTCTGATTCTGTTTCTTTCATTGAGCAATCAATGATTGATAACCAGAATGAAAAAGCATTAATCCTCTTTATTAAATACAAAACTAAGATAGCTGGCGTTGTATCGTTTAATATTATTGACCATGCCAATAAAACAGCATATATTGGCTATTGGTTAGGTGCTAACTTTCAGGGGAAGGGGATTGTAACCAATGCTATAAATAAACTGATACAGGAGTATGGGGATTCGGGCGTTATAAAAAGATTTGTTATAAAATGTATTGTTGATAATAAAAAAAGTAATGCCACGGCATTGAGGTGTGGCTTCACCTTAGAAGGTGTTCTGCAAAAAGCAGAAATACTCAACGGTGTATCATACGATCAAAATATTTATTCAAAAGTAATTGGTTAATACTGTATGGCGTAGTATTCTACGCCATTTTGTTTATGTCTGTGAGATGATAATATTTATTTCTCGGTAGATAGATATTGTTCTGTTATAGATATATTTTTGTTGTCAAAGTCAATAGCTAATTTTACACCAAGTGGAAGAGTTAGCATTGGATGTGTATGTGAACAATCAAATCCATCCAGTACAGGAATCTGTTTCCCATCTAATACCTCTGTTAATACTTCATATGGTCTGCGTTTACTTCCTGCACAATCAAAAAGCTCATGTTTCCCGAGTATTATTGCACTAACTTTATCAAACACGCGATTAAGCTTTAGCATAGAGAATAATCGTTCAATTGTTGCAATGCTTTTCCGACTGTCCTCAATAAACAATATATCTCCATTAAGAATTTCAGGCATCCATTCACTCCCCCATATACCTGTCAAAGTATTTAGATTTCCTCCAATTACACGCCCCTCAACTTTTCCGGAACCATAAAAGGCACAGTTGTTTTTATATAGCTTCTTAGGCCTTAATATCTTGTTTTCATTCCAGTTTATGCTCTCATCACTCCACTTTTCAGGTAATGTGTAGGTATATATTCCTGATTGTTTTCTTGTTAGTATTTTAATAAATGATTCATATGTTATATCCACAAGAGGTGGATGTTCACCAAACGAAGGAATAAGAGCTGGTCCATAGAATGTTATTAACCCTGTTTTTGCATATATTCCTGCTAATAAAGCAGTTGTATCTGAGTAACCTATGATAATTTTGGGGTTTGCAATGATAGCATCATAGTCCAGAAACGGTAGTAGTGAATTACTGTTATCTCCACCGATCGTTGACATTATACAGGTAATATCAGGATTGTAGACTAACTCATTAAATTCTTGAGCTCTTTCTTTAATAGTACCTGAACGATAAAAATCTGTTTTACCGGTAAGCTTCCCTGATACCAGCTTAAATCCCTTTCTCTGAAGAAACTCAACTCCCCGAAAAAAACGATTTTTTGCAGTAACTGTTGCCGGAGCAGATGATGAAAAGAAACCAATTGTATCTCCTACTGCCAGGGGAGCGGCCAGTAGTGGATGAGATTGTATCATCATGAGGATTTTTCCTTTCCATTTAGTGTCAAAATGAACCCGTTTTGAGATATGTCAGTAGCACTTTCAGTTTATGGGCTTTTTTTGAAAATCGCAGTGTTCTCTCGTAAATTTTCTCGTCCAATCCCCCCCGAAAAGCCTCAGATTTCACGTAGCGCACCGCCACTACTGTATCCATCAAAAAAACTGATAGCTTTTTTAATCATCTGTTGTGCTGCAACTTACTGAAAAAAATGG
The DNA here is from genome assembly GCF_011754335.1 of Escherichia sp. E.sYA108. NCBI lineage: Bacteria > Pseudomonadati > Pseudomonadota > Gammaproteobacteria > Enterobacterales > Enterobacteriaceae > Escherichia > Escherichia sp. E.sYA108. The sequence continues at coordinate 8,297 of NZ_JAAQVZ010000003.1, forward strand.
ATTCATGAAAACGCCGATAACGGTATTGATCTGTTGGCCAACGCGATCAGCAGTATTGGTCGCAACAAAAAATGAAAGAAAAATCCCTCAAATGAAGGGGAAAAAACGGAAGTACAGCTGAACGACAGGCACAAAAAAACCCGACTGGTAATCGGGCTTTTTTGTGTTTTCCAGCCCTGAGTTGGTGGCTCTGACTGGAGAAGGTTACTCTACACCTAACGTTTACATTTTATTCACTATGGTGCTGTAAAGCAACTAAATGTGGTTAAGGAACCACATTTAGTGGTGTAACGGGTGTTTTGTGTAGCGTATAATCAGTCAGTTAGTCATGTAGTTGACTTGCAATCCTGCTCTTCCCGTATCTGCGGGTATGAACGATTTTAAAGTCCTGGCTGGATAAACAGGTGGTGCTGTATTCGGTGCTCTGGCAGGAGGAGGTCACTCTACACCTAACAATGCGAGAGAGCCGTTGTGACAGGCAGTGTATGAGTAAGCAACGGTGATTTCCTCCAGTTTTACTGGAGAAACGGATGATTAATTTGTTAATCATCGTTCTCAGGGCTGTGGTCGCCGTTGCAAACGCGCTGATTGCAATTCTGGAACTGATTCGCCAGTTCATCGACTGATGACAGCGGAAACGTAACTAAGGGCAGGAAGTGAACCGCTTCCTGCCCTTTAACAAAGGAGGATTTATGGATTTTATGAGCATTTTGGGGCGCTGTTTACTTCTTCCTTTCCCTGTTGCGATGTTTGTCGGTTGCCTGTTTCTAGGCATTGATGATCGTTTTACTGGAATGTTCATGAGTTTTATTGTCGGTTGTCTATCGTGGTATATCACCAAGCCAAAACCGCAAAAGGCTGAGGTCGCGTAAGCGGCCTTTTTTACGCCCCTCGTTTAATTCCTCGCCCGACTTGGATATACACTCATTCTGTCCAGAAATAGTATTGCGGCTAATCAAGCCAATTCCTACGTCTTTTCGCTGTTGCACGATCTAAAAGAAAATATGGGAAAATTTCATGAAAGTATGGTACTAAAGGGTCTTTAATTCCTTTATCTTGTTCCTTCAACTGCACAGTATCTCGTAAAAACCAACAAGCCGGTTGTTTAAAAAACGCTCTTAGCGTAGGATGTTTTCCATTTTCCAAGTGAAACCCAAGTACGATGCCCGCGAAAAAGACAGCCCTCTTATGAAGAGGGCTGTTATCTGATATAGGCTTGTTATGGTCTCACTCTTGATTAATCAGGTGTATGTACAACCTTGGTGTACACAATCGATTATGCAGCTTGATGATCTGAAGTGTTACCGGAAGTATCTTCGGTTCGTTTTTTGTTTGTGATGGATTCACTTTTATCTCGCAAGGCTGAGTCTATGACGTTAAACACCTTTTCCCACCGAGAAATCCAACCGCATATAGGTTGAACACGACATCTTTCCAGGAAGAAATTTAATAAGTTAGTTTTTTTATTATCTTGCACTTTGAATGGTTCAATTACATCATCGGCATCAACAGATTTTCCTCCGATAAACCACGACGGATGGGTTTCCATTGCGTCAGAAATGAAATCGTCAGGGAAGAGGCCTTCAATAGCAAAACCACTTCTTACAGAAATATAGTCTTTATTTGACTCAAATCTAATTTGTTTTTTACCAAAGTAGCTTTGTAATCTGGTTCTTTCTTTGACCCCAGCTTCATCACCGTCAAAAACAGATATTACGGGGACATCTTTAGAAATAAACTCGTAGCACCCTTTCAAGAATCCTCCAAGTTGACTGACTCCACCAAACTCATCAACTTTAGCACTCCTCAGAAAAGGCCATCTGTTCTTAAACTCATCATGTTCAGATGTCAATTTCAATATTGATTCTATATATTGTTTGTCGGTGATACCTTCAACGAAAACTGCACTACTTGATATGTTAAAGAAATCAGAAAATCTGACCCCAAGATTTTCTCTTATGCTTGCAACTGCATTAAATCTTTTTTCATGCTTTTTATCTTTTGTAACACCGGCGTCATCTTTATATAACTCAATGATCTTACTTGGCTCATCACTGACAAATGATAAGGAATGAGTTGTAATAAGAACATAAGCAACATCCATCAGTGATTTGAAAATGTGATTACATGACCGGCCTAATGAGGGATGCAAGAAAGACTCAGGCTCCTCAACCATCCAAATCGTTTTCTTACCTAGAGTAAGTTTTCTCTCTGAAATAGATTTAAATGAAGAAAATAAAGATAAGCATTGTAGCCCCATACCTTTACTCGATATCACATTCTCAATAGTATCTTTTATTGAAACCTCAAAGCGACCAAATAACTCATCAAGAGATGGCGGAGCTTTAATCATAAAGCTACAGTCATCTATACCGCTTAGAATCATTTCATTTGTTATCTTTTCAGACACTTCCAACAGTTTATCATGAATCACTTGAACCGATGTTTTCATGGCTGAAGCTACTTCACTCCTAACATATGGAACTAATAGATTATGATATATATCATCAATACTTTTTGACGATGGTATATACACACACTCAAAACTAGAAAGTATTTTTTCTATGAACCTTCTTTCAACAGATGTATACATGGAGGAAGTTACTTCAGGTTTCCTCTTGTAACCTTTAAAGACAGTGTAGAAGTAATTGTTTTTATTAGATATTGTCAGATGTACGGTCACTTCGTTTTGAGGTGAACTTAACCTGGAGTCATCAATCATGTTAAATAGCTGCAAATATCTATCTCTCAAACTTAGCTTTCTGCCTCTTGATTGAGTTGGTTTTGATTCTTGTTGTTTAGAGCTGCCATCATCAAATGAAATAGAATTACTAGGTTCTTCTTGCCCCCCTAAAACACCAAGTTCAATAATCGAGTCATCATCGTCATCATCATCGTCTTGGCTCAAATCCTCAGAGACATCATCTAGCTCACTTTCAGAAAAAGTAAATCTTACAGCAAAACTAGTTTGTCCTTGCTTAACACCATGTGGCTTATCTTTTTCATAGTCATATAAGTCAGGATTAAATTTTCCTTCAAAAAAAACCCTCATAGCTTTTAATAGGTTTGTTTTACCACTGTTGTTTTGCCCAACAATGGTTAATCCATTAAAGTTATCAGAGGATATCTCCCCTGAAATAGACCTATACTGAGAAACTTTAAATGATACTATTTCCATTTTTCTTCCTACGATAGAATGTTGCTCGGATTATCGACATTTTTTCCCAAGGCTTTAACTGTCCTTCGCTACTTGGAGAAATGGCTCTTCCTCCACTGTTCTGCTTTATTTTCGCCAGAAAGCCCACCATGCATGTTGTTTGTCCTGAAGTGCTGCTTTATCCTGAAGCAATTCAGCACTCACTGCCCCCTGAAGCACAGAAACGGCGTTTCTCGCGGCATTGCGACAGGAATCAATAACCTCTGGTTCGTTGGGCTTTCTGAGCAGGATAAATTGCGATACTTTGGACTGAGTATCAAAAGCATAGATTCGCAATTCAGGGGAGGATGTCAGGCTTACAATATTATGTAACCGCATATAATTGGTGTAGTCCTCGCTACCTGGATTACATGATTCATAAAGATATTTCTGCATTAGCGTTTGCGATGAAGAAAGAAAATCTATATAGCGGTCAGTTTTTTTATCTATATCCCGCAGTCGCTGAGCTATTGCATCTTTTCTTATTTCGTGGCAGTGTGTTAATTTCAGTGTAATCCAGCCACCAACAATGGTGATTAATGCACCCAGCCCAATTTTAACGGCATTATCAGCCACATCTACCCACTCAGTTGCCATCTGTTACACGTTCTTCCTGTGATGATCATGGTCGCTAGTATAATTCTCCGGCTGACTGGACATACAGCATTTTCTGTCTAGCACCGAAACGTTATAAACCTTTGTTCAAATTCCTGATCTCTGGCATCATCTTTTCGTACATCTTTTCAGTTGAGTTAGCGCAATAACTCTGTAGGTATTTATAGTTTTCTTCGAATTTCGGAAGGTTTTTAGCTAAAGTGATCTGTTTAGGTAAGGTTCCGGTAGAATCGTTGACCACATCAAACACTATCGGATTATGTTTATGATCTTCATCAACTAATTTTAATGTAGCTACAACAGGGCTTTTATCCATTGCCCCGTTAACTAGTTGTCTAATTTGGAATTTTCTCGCAAAAATAAAATTAATTAGAGATGGACTGTCACTATTAAAAGTTATATTCCACGTCAAAGGCATTGCATCACATAATCCTTCTGAGATAAATTCACCATCAATAGAACCATCTTTATCAACAAATAATTGTATAGTCATAATTGATTGCGGTTTATCTAGTCCAAGATCCCCACTATTAATAATATATTCAGCATCTGTTGACCATTTTCCGGTAAGGAATTCTCTTTGATAAAGAGCAGCATTCAATTCATTTTTATATGGTAGGTAAAGTCCCACTGCTGCGATAACCACCCCAAATGCAGTGCATAAGGTTGTGATTCGTCCACTCATTTTTTTCCCTTATCTTCATATGTAAAATTTATAACCAATTGTACATTAATAGCCTCCTTTAGTAATCCCCCGCCCATATTGGACATTTTGTTTTTTTGTTTAGACTCAATTAGTTACAACATTCATATGTTTAGTTCCTTTATCCTGTGCCCTGTTCCGGCATATGTGCCCATATCCTAGGTTATTCAGGATAATCGCTTCCTTTTCGTCCTGCCCGGCGTTCACTGGTGTTTACGGCAGGGAACTTAACCACCGGACGGGTGGAAACATGTGGATTTGTGTGTGGCTGGAGGTTTAATGCTAATGTACGCGTACACTAGCATTAATGGGGAGGGAGTTAACTCTCTTTTATTCTGGATGCCTTGATTCCCTCCTGATACAGACGCTTTACCCGTTCAATTTCGTCCAGCGTTGCCGCCCAGTGCTGTCTTGCCGCATGACGATATCTGGCAGCCATTTTTTCCACGGCCTCCAGGGTGCTGTCGTTGCTGCGGTGCTGCCGCTCCTTATCCCCGAATAATTCCACAATCAGCCACTGGCTCCCCGTTCTGCCAAACAACGCATTGCACAACCGTTTAACGGCCAGCGGTGTTAAATCCGGGTCAGGGTCATATGCTATGGTGGCAAAAATAAACCGCAGCATTTCCGAGGTTTTGTAACGCTTCACCGCTGCCGCCAGACGTGCGCCACGTTGCGGGGCTTCCCAGCGTTCATCGCTGTATCTGGTCAGTTCTGAAAGGAAATCCCTTTCAAGATTTTCAGCGGTGTAACATCTGCCACCGAGAAACATACGCATAGCTTCTCTGGTTTTGTCTCTCATGTATTATTCTCTGGATTAATGCTAATGTATGCGTACATTAGCTTTAAGCCGTATCAATAGAAACAAATATCATGGTTCGTAGAACCTCCATACAGCGAACTTTTGCAGAAACTGAGCGGGGGTATCAGGGATTCCCCCCCCTGAGCGCGTCGTTTATACACGGAATTTATTACGTGCATACATCGCTGTCGTGCCCTGTATTTCAGAAACACTCTTCGGGACAGACACAAACGTGTCTTTCCGTGTGCCATTGTGTGTGAAGGGCTGATTCAGTCCGCTGCCTCTTGCGCGACTTTCCCTGCCCTGTCGTTCATTCATCATGGACAAAAATGCATTATCGGAAAAAATGTCCAAAATTTTTTTGTGATCAGAATTTTTGTTGTCGGACACACCTTTGCTCCAAGTCATAATTGCTGACACATCCCCAAAAAACAGGAGCGGAGATTTAAAAATTGAGTCACTTACCCCGCCAACATTTTCCAGATTTCACGTAGCGCACCACCGCTACTGCATCCATCAACAAAAAATGACGTTTTTTTAATTACTTTGTATGCTGCAACTTACTGAAAAAACGGGATTCATGATAATGTCGGTAACGGCATCGTTCTGGGGGCGCTAATCTCGCTTCTTGAACTGATTCGCTACCTTCTCCAGTTGATGGGCTGATGGCGGAGACGTAACTAAGGCCGGGGGCTAACCACCACCGGCCTTTAATAAAATCATATTTTAGTTACAACATTCAAATGCATTAACTAAACACCACACACCCAACCTCCTGAGTTAATATCCTGCCTTTCAGATATATTAGCCCCCCACCCCCTCTACTTACTGGATTTTTGCCCGGTTTTACGTTTTAGCGCACTGCTTATTGTGCCACGGCTGCACCCTAGCACTTTCTGTACCTGTGTCCAGGAGCTACCGCTTTCTATCAACCTGATAATTGCATCATGTCTGGCTTGATTAGGTTTACGCCCTTTATATTTACCGTCTTTCCTTGCTTTCTCTATCCCTTGTTTCTGGCGTTCCCGACGTTGTTCATAGTCCCTTCTGGCAACTGCGGCCAGCATATCCAGCAGCATATCGTTAATGGCTGCAAACAACCGGCTGTCAAACTCACTCATACCAGAATTAATCCATGTCGTCGGCACATTCACCGCCATAACCCGAATGTCTTTCTGCCGGATCATTTTCTTCAACGTATTCCAGTCTTCCCCTGACAGTCGGGAAAGTCTGTCCACATCCTCGATAAGCAAAATGTCATTTTGCTGGCAATCTCTCAGAAGACGGAAGAGTTCCGGGCGGTCAAGACGGGAGCCGGATTCATTCTCAATATAATAGCTGCAAATGATCAGGCCTCTTTCCCTGGCAAAAGCCTCGATAGTTTCCAGGGCACGCGAAGCATCCTGTTCTGCTGTTGAAGCTCTCAGATAAGCGCGGACAAAGTTTGTTGGTGCATTTGAAGTCATATTAGAGAACCAGTTCGCATAAGGTCACACAACTATACCCAAAATGAACCAGAAAGTGGATCGACAGGAAAGGCACACTCTAAAAGAACCAGAAAACAGACCTCTGGTCATAAAGTGACAATGTCACATGGAAATTTACAACATAAAGATGATGTAAAGACAAGTGCTGATTTATCATATAAAGACACTGTAAAGACACACTAATCTTTACAATATAAAGACAACATAAATACATAATTGTCTTTATTTGTGCTTTACATGGTAAATCCTATGTAATATAAAGACACTGTAAAGACAAAATCATCTTTACGGAAAACACACAATGTAAAGACAAGACGATCTTTACATAATCTTTACATCGTAAAGAGAGGAATTCTCAAATGGGTAAAATCTTGCTTGTCGTATCAGATAAGGGTGGTGTAGGAAAAAGTACCTACGTGGCTAACACAGGCTCAATGCTGGTCAATAAAGGTAAGTCGGTAATTATCCTCAAGACAGATAAAAACCACGATCTGTTGAGCTGGAACGAAAAGCGGACAGATAACGGCTTACTCACTATCCCGGTTCACGCAGCTTACGGAAACGTCAGCAATGAAATTAAGCGACTTAGTAAGCTGTGTGAAGTCCTCATTGTCGATTGCCCCGGCCACGACAGCCAGGAGTTCCGTAGCGCCCTGACAGTATCAGATATCGTGGTAACACTGGTTAAGCCGTCCTCTGATTTCGAAAGCGAAACACTGACCAGTGTTACAGAGAAAATCCGCACCGCTCAGAAAGCTAACGCAGCCCTGGAACCGTGGGTGCTGTTCACCAGAATCAACTCAGCAAAACCCCGCCACAGAAAAGCGGCCATTGATCTGGATAAATTACTGCGGTCGGACAACATCTGGATTCAACCTCTTAAAACCCGGATATCCGAGCTGGATGTGTATGAAAGCGCCTGTAATGAAGGGGCAGGGGTACATGACGTTAGCCGGGCATCAAGCCTTTCAACAGCGAAAGCACAGATTGAACTAGTAGCGCAGGAAATTGGAATTTTATAGTAATATCAATACCATCTATAAATCTTTACATTGTAAAGACAATATAAAGACAGTATGATATTTACTATTAATGCATACCGTACAAGGGGAAATTGTCATGGCTTTAAAACTAAACCGTCCGAACATCGATGAATCTCAGCAACCAGCAACAAACGCAGAAACCGCGCGTTTTATCTCCGGCGCTACCAGAGCGCCTGTAGTGGGTAAACCAAAGTTGATGAACTTCAGACTTTCAGCCCATTTTGAGGACATACTGGAAGCTGAAGCTATCAGAACAGGGCAGAGCAAAACAACCGTTCTCAAAGCAGCGCTGGCGATGTACAACAGCCAGGATGAAAACATAAAGAATCACTGGTTACTGGAATCGGCAAAATTCTAACCATAGAAGTATGGATGATTATCTATGAGATATTTAACCGAATTAATCTGTCAACTCTACAGGTTGACAGATCACCATAAACTGACCGCTGCAACGTTTAAAAATCTTGCTGATATTAAGTTAGTTGAACCTACAGCGGATGCAGACACCATATTGCAGCTTGAAAATATATTTAGCGAATACTCACTAAGATATATTGACAGGGATCTGGCTGAAATTCTGAGTAACATAATAACTACAGATAAAAACCACTCTCTGGATTTTGATTTTAACAAGATACAGTCTCTGACTGCCTCGAAAAGTTTCGGTTGTGGATGGAACAAAGTAATAAATGGTAGTTGGTTCAAAAACCTTTATTCATGGGGGGAAGGGATGTATCCCGCCAAAAACCTGAAAGCTGAAAACATTTCAGACTGGGAGGATAATATATGGCACATTGAGCATGAAGGTTTCAACCCTCGCGATCCTATTAATGTTAAATATTACTCTTGGCTTGACCGATATGTAGCTTTAAACAGTGGTGGTTCACATCATGCAGCAATGGTTGTATATCAATCTGTCAGAGACAAATTAGAGTATAAAAGAGAAGCGGTTATTGAACAACTGAGCATAAATTCAAACACCGTTGAAATACTTGGCCAGAACTACTATTCATTCATATTCCAGATAAAACACCCTAGTAATAAGACAGAAAATTATACATCAGAATATGAATTTACAGATGCTTTAAAAGACTTTGGACAAAATAGGCATACCACACTTAAACCTGTTAATTACGTTTCTAACATAAAATTAGCATTTATTCCCAAAGATGCTTTAAAAACAAACAGCGAGACATTCCGCAACTGGTTTTATTCTGCAATTAGCTACGGGAAAATAATATCACTCCCTGATTATCTGAAAAATCCAGCACATTATCATACATATCATTACTCACATGAACTAGACTCGATAACACTTGGCAACCCAAGCAGAAAATATAAACTGAGAGGAGATTCTTAGCTTTTATATAAAAAACCAATGTTATCATTTGTCAGAAGATCGGCGAGGGTAGTACATTCAAGAACCACAATATTTGTTCCTTCCAACAAACTGGCATCAGGTATCTTATCGAAGCTGATAATCATCATTGGCTTGCGTTGTGTTAAATCAAAGATTACTAATGGAAGTATTACACTGTTAATTAATTCAAACTCTTTAAAGAAAGCATCAGTGCCATACTCACTGGCTGGAAAAAGAATCTCACTTAATCTCACACCATAAAAAACATGGTAGTTTTCTTTAAGGTTATCCTTTAAAATATTAACAGCCTTCGCATATTTATCAGTAATAAATTCTCTCACCTGATATTTCATAAAATTCTCCGACAAGAACCGACTGTAGGTCACCGGGCAAACGTTGCGGAATGGCGTCAGAGACGTCATTTTGCGGTGTTTGCCCTATCCTGCATCGCAGTGAAAAGGCAGGGGCTGGCATAACGACTAAGTAGCGTCATTACTGGCTCGTCTCGCTGCTGTTCTCTGTGCTTTCGCCCGCAGGTTCGGGAACCAGTAACTTGTGCCAGGGCATGGTTTTGTTGAGCAGCTCCATCAGCGGTTCAGCCAACAGACCAAAAATCCAGGTTGCCGTAATCACCGGTATAGTCAGATTTTGTGGCGTCCATAACTGGTGATCGAGATGATACCAGGTTATGACACACAGAATGCCACCCAGCCAGAACACAGCCCATTTAAACGCGCCAAGAATGGCTAACACAAAAACAGAGATAAAATGTAAAACACTGGCGACCAGAAGACGAAGATAAAACCAGGTCCATCCAAGCCACTTAACAAAAGTGCTCCCTGTTTTCACCGCAAAACGTTTCTTACGTTCTCTGGCGATTTCTTCCCTGAATTTACCGCGTTCGTCCCCTTGGGGGAATTGATAGATTTTAGCCATGAGTTACCTCATTTCGATCTCAAAACGGACTTTGCTGACTCTTCTACCCTGCCTTTCAGCATTAACACATTTAATGTTTTTAACATCTGTCCTTTCTGTTATTTCATCAATAGCTATATTGATTCCATCTCTTTTAAAGAAAGAAAACTTTTGATTTTGAATATAACCTATTTCTTTCTTAAGTTCATCTACACCTATAGTGAAAGATTTAAGATGGCTAAATTTTATCAGTTGATATAAAGGCCATGAGTATCTTCCTTGAAGAGACAAAGCAGATTTTAGAGGAAGCTCGGTAACCTGATATTTACGGGCGTCTATCGCTGTAATATAATTTATCGTCTTAGACGAAAACATAACACGAAGCAATCCCTCATTCGAAATATAGTCACAATGTGTAATTAATTTTTTATTTCTTGAAAAGAAATCTGCTGCATCCTTCATTTGCTTATATGCGACAGAACGATCAACACCAACAAATTCTGCATACTTATCAGCCCGGATCAATAGCGACTTATCCGATTCAAGTTTATTTTCAAAGTAATAATATAAACAAATAAAAAAGACCCTTCTTGCCGAAAATGACAGTTCATTAACTAACAGATTTAATCCGCTATTATATCTAATGATTTTATCGTAGTTAACATGCCTCATAGTAGATGAAAAAAGAGAAGGACAAGATTTAGTAGCTAAAGCTCCTGATCCTGTCTTTCTTCTTATATGAAGAGCCTCATTTATTTCTAGTACATCCAATAAGGTTCCATCTTCCCATCCGGTATTTTCTATCATACTGGCAGGAATGATAATTACTGCCGCACCACCTTGTTTATGTAATTTTATTTGCTCCATAGTGTATTTACCTTTATATATTAAGCACCTCTGAAACCATACGGTATTCTGGTATCAAGTCCTTCGCTTTCTTTATCTATTTTATACGAAAATCTTAGCTTTGATGCTCTTCTTGCGACTCTCTCAATAATTTTAACTTCGAGATGATTAATCTCTGTATATTGATTTATTTTTTCAATGTTTTTTTGCAGAAAAACCTTATTAAAATCCTTAAAATTCTGATAAAGGTAAACTTTTTCGCCATTATCTATTCTGAATAATTCAAGTTCATCCTTTAATACATCTACTTCAATGTCGAAAAATGTCTTTTTACCACTGCTGTATTGTTTCCTGATAAACTGATAAAGCATATTTGAATTTTGATCAGCGAGTCTTACAGACGATATCAAAACCTGAGTAGTGTAAGAATCCTTTAACATCGTGATATATGGCTCAATGACATGTGAAAAAGCAATATCAATATATCCTTCACTTTCAACATAATCACAAAACGCAGTCAGGTTCATAAGCCTGACTGCATCAGAAGGTAATTTACCTCTCTTCTTCGTATGTCCAGAGCTTTGATTGCCCTGAGCTGTGAGAAGTTGATTTCGAGGAATGCGAATAACACTAGCCTGAAGTTCTTCTGCCCCCTCTTTTAACTGCCGGTAAGCACCTGTTACATCAATATCAGCGATAAATGCATATTCCCGAGCCGTAATACGAAAGGTTGCTCCCTCAGATAACTCTTCACGTGAATCAATCTGCGCCATAGCCATAAACAAAATTCTTCTGGCAGACAAAGGCAACGATGAGAATGTGCTGTTAATTTCATTTCTGTGGCGAATTTTTGTTTTCTTTGTAACGCTCAGTAAGTTCATACATTACCTGTGTTTTTTAAGTCCTGATGGTGAAATCATAACCACAAAAGCGGAAATGTGTAAAGTGGTTTATCCACCTTATACATTTCCACCAAAACACAGATCACATGAAAGAATTTTTATCATTTATATTCAATATGATAGAAATGCGCAGGTATCCACCTTTTAACTTTTACCGTTGGATTGGAACGCTATAAAGAACTAAAGAAATGAAGATGCAAAGAGATGAATATCTGAATAAAAACAGTAAAATGCGTACCCATCCACCTTTCAGTGCGTACCCATCCACCTTTCAGTGCGCAGCCATCCACCTTTCATGAAAATTACAGTGCGTACCCATCCACCTTTCAGTGCGTACCCATCCACCTTTCATTTTGAGGCGACAAAAAACAACACCTATCTTAATGAAATTATTGATAAAAAAGCTGGCACAATGTTTGCAGAATAAGTTAAAGTAAGTTAAAGATCTTAAAGTAGATCTACCGATCTACATTTAAGATCTTAAAAACAAGAAGTTTAATAAGCAAAAAAACACAAAAAATCTGTGGATAACTCTGCTCAAAACAAAAAATTCACAGTGCCTGTGGATAACTTTGCGTAAACCCAGAGGACAGATCACTCTGAACCAGGACAACCACACATAAAAACAATATGCTCGCTTTTTAACCACTGTGCGTAATTGCCTGATGTTATCCCTGTGCTGTTCCGCTTCCTCGCTCACTAACTCGCTACGCTCGGTCGTTCGGCTGCGGCGAGCGGTGTCTCCTTTCTCAAAACCAGAAGAGTTCAGATCATACGATCCGTTGATTGATCCTTTTTGGATCTTCCACTGAGAAGCCCTGAATCGCTTTCTGCAGCTTCGTTCAGTACAACCATAAGAAAATCCATGTGAAATCGAAAAAATCGCTCAGAATGCGATACAGCGCGTTTTAGAGGGTATTTACAAAACAGTCGTTGCCTTGAGGAAATTTTGATCAAGATTGAACTCCTATCCGGATCATAGCAACAAGGCCGCTAAAAAGCGTTGAGCGGCGTTAAAAGCCGTTAAACCGTAGCTGACTACAACGAAACGGGAAAAAACGCTCAGAACGCGTTACAGAGCGTTTTAAGGCGATGTCGGAAAGAGCCATATCTCACCTGTTCTGATGTTTTTCTCAACATAAGCACTTTTAAGAGTGCTTTTAAAGATGCTATTATGCCAATGAGACAAGCGGAGGGCTTATGAGCTATCAAATTCTGACAACCACAGCGGCCAGTATTACTGACCTGAAAAAAAATCCTATGGGAACCGTAGCTGAAGGTGAAGGGGACGCTGTTGCGATCCTGAACCGAAACGAACCGGCGTTCTATTGCGTTCCACCAAAACTTTACGCCTACTATCGGGAACTCGCTGAAGATGCTGAGTTAAACGCTGTTGCTGATGAGCGCATGAAAAACCCGGAAATTGTGAAGGTTAACCTGGATGACCTATGAACTGGCTTTTGACCGTAGAGCACTGAAGGAATGGCAGAAACTCGGCCACACCATCCGTGAACAATTCAAAAAGAAACTGGCAGAACGGCTGGAAAATCCACGCGTACCCGCAGCCCGGTTACATGGTCATGCTGATCGCTATAAAATTAAACTTCGTGCATCTGGCTACAGACTTGTATATCAAGTCATTGATGAGAAAGTCGTTTTACTCGTTATTGCCGTTGGAAGAAGGGAAAGCAGCGAAGTCTATCAGATCGCAGATTTGCGCTAAGATTAATCATCAAATGATTGACTGTTTACAGTCAGAGCGAGAGCATTAAAAATTTGCAATACCTGCAAATGCAGGTATAATAAAACACAAGAAAGGGAAACAGGTTCTCTTTCATCCAGAGCCCAAAGTGGGCGGGAGGTTAAAAATGCAAAACTACGCTAAATCTGTAGCCACAGAGATTTTACGTCAACTTGGTGGTAATCGTTTTATTGTTATGACTGGTGCTAAAAGTTTTTCTTACTTTGATGAAAACGGTGAGTGTGGGTTAACTTTCCGTTTGCCGTCAAATTTTGCAATGAAAGGCATCAACTTAGTAAAAATTAAACTGGATTTTACTGATACGTACCAGGTGAAATTTTCTCGTGTACGTGGTGCTGAAGTTAAAGATATTTCAAGATTCGATAATATCTATTGTGATCAGTTAGCGCGTTTATTTACACAGGAAACAGGGTTACATACCGTGTTATAGATAAAAAGGGGCATTAAGCCCCTTTTTTAGTTATGAGGAATAATATGGATAAAGATAAGATAATTAAGAAAAACAGAGGTAATTACTCCTATGTAATCAGAACGATGGATGAAGATGGGGATACGGTTTTTCACGTCTTAAAATATGTTAAGACGATTGATAAAACTAAAAGCAGGAAAACAGTAAGAAAATTGATAATGGACGAAAAACTCAACCTGGCATCATTGATGCTTCTGGATAATTGGGTTTTGTGTGATTGTCTGACAAAAGGGGATGAAAATGCAGAATAAACCTACACCTGAAGAAGTAAAGAATGCGCGGGTTGCGGCAGGTCTTACTCTTAAAGAAGCTGCTGATATTTTTGGTTATCAACTGAATTCCTGGCAGATGAAAGAAAGTGCAGGTAAGGCCAGTCGTTCTTTATCTATTGGTGAATATCAGTATTTATTGTTATTAGCAAATATGCATCCGTCTTACAGGCTGGTAAAAAAATAACTTGCCATACCTGCAAATGCAGGTATAATAAAACACAGGAAAGGGAAACAGGTTCTCTTTCATCCAGAGCCCAAGCTGGGCGGGAGCTAAAAATGAAAGTATTAACTTTTAAAAATGATACTGTCTCTGTTGGTGATATCTTTGTATCATCATGGGGCTATGAGCAAACCAATGTAACCTTCTACCAGGTTCTTTCTGTTCACGGTAAAAAAACCGTCACCGTTCGCGAGATTCGCGCCAATTCAGAATATACCGATTCAATGGTCGGCTTTAAAACTCCCGTTTTAAATGATTTTACTGGTGAATGTTTTAAGCGTCAGATAAAAGATTTTGGTGATGAGCTGGCAATCAAAATCGAAGATTTTGAAACTGCGTATAAAACTCTACCGGAAGAAAAACATCGATTTTCTTCTTACTACTAATTAATCAGGGGGGATATTCCCCCTTTTAGTAAAGGTCTGAAAATGGAAAGAGAGTTTAGCGCAAAAGCATCATTAAACCGAAATATAAAATTTTGGTTTGAGCAATGTGGATTATCTAAAGAAAGAGTTATTCATTGTATTGATAACTGGTATGACCTTGCATACCCACCATCAGAACAGGAGAAAGTTAGAACAGGAGAAAGCAAAAAAAGAAGCAATTGAGAAGTTAATAAAGTAAAGATAAAGATGGTATCAGGTTGTGGGGCAACCTGATACCGTGACACCTGATTCTATTGCGAGGAATAAAATGTCGGAACGCATATTATCAGCAATAAATGACGTTGAAAAGGGTGGGCGTCCGGTTTTCCCTTTGATGCCATTCCATGTCTTTCCTGAGTATATGGCATTACTCAGAAAAGCACTGGAAAAAAAGACACAAAAGAGAACAGATAAATAAACCGGAGGCTTTATGACAAAACATGATTTTGTGTCCTTTGTCAGTGGAGAATTGCGGCAAGGCGCTGTACGCTTTTCTCTTGCTTTTAACAGCAAAGGAGAAATTGTTCTGCACTGGACTAATAAAGCAGGAATACGAGTCTGGCGGATATTAAGTGGTAATCGTGGCAAAAAACCAAGCAAAGCTAACCTTGAAAGAATGAGTAACTTCCGGCGCTGGCTTTTTGATGCCCGTCAGGGCATGGAAGGCTACACTCAGCAACCTGAACAGAGCAACCTTAGCTGAATAGCCGAAGCCCTCCCGTATTTCGGGAGGTGCTTTCTGATATATTGCGCGGGACTGCGCTTGCGCTTCCTGCCAGACCGTTCGCGTAGCGAACCTGACGGCACTGTCCTTACCGCATTGATCGGGTTTCCGGTCGCAGACGTACGTATGTTCAGCCATGACAACATCA
>NZ_JAAQVZ010000004.1:0-3173 GCF_011754335.1 Escherichia sp. E.sYA108
CGGTAACTATCGTCTTGAGTCCAACCCGGTAAGACACGACTTAACGCCACTGGCAACGGCCACTGGTAAGCAGGATGTGCGAGAGATGTAACGAGAGTTCTTGAAGTGGCGGCCTAACTGAGGCTACACTGAAAGGACAGTATTTGGTGACATGTCTCGCACAAGACTGTTACCACGGTTAGAGAATCTGCCAGGATTAACTAACCTTCGAAAAACCACCTGCCAGGGTGGTTTTTTCGTTTTTACAATAGTGAGATTACGACGAGACTGAATGAATCTCAAGATTTCATTTAGCCTGCCGCTCGATCATTCAAAGTTTTGAGGTAGCTTCATTGGGTCATGGTATCCAAGCTCTAAAAGCTTTATATGGTTCGGTGTCAGCCGCTGGAAATGAATAACCCAGTCAGAAACCTTGTATTTCCCATGAAACGTATCTTTAAAAACCGGATCGCCTAAATGAGCATGCCATAATTTGTTAGCTCTAGCATACTTCTCAATAGCTTCTTTGTTTTCGTAATGATCAGGCACTTTCCACGATGGCGATACTTTGCCAGTCCAAGCTGGATATCCTTTTAAAGGATCGCCAAAGAGATTGTATTTTTCAAAATGCTCAATGAAATCATCGATTTTATCGAGTGTTTTTGCAGAATATCTGGATGTGTAATAAAGGTTGAAGGTCTCAGAGAATGAGACAATATTCAATTGTGGATTTTGCGCGCCTGCTCCGCTGCCCATGCTCTTCTCTGCTCCCGACTTAGACCAGATGGCATTGTAACAGACTTCTCATTCGCTCTGGAAATCAACAGAGACAAGGATACGCCAAAAACCTCAATATCTTTAACAAGATCATGACGTTGTTCGGTTTTCATATCGCTAACTCCGTATCTAATTCAGGCAGGAAAAAATCTTTTCCTCGTTTTCAGAGTAGTCTTTTTTGGTTGCACAATAATGGCGCCAGTGTCACCCTATTCATATGAATATACCATATAATATATACTTTAAATATTTTGGGGCTTAGGAAAATCAATGACTTACTCCGTTAAGAATAAATGGAAAGCTGGCGGTTTGTCTCTTGGCTGGACAGCAGTGCCTACCGTATTGTTTTTTATACAAAACGAGAAAAAGCTAACTTCAGTGGCCTTTAACACACTACTTAACCTGATCGTTCACTGGTGGAGTTTGCAAGAGTGGCCGCATCCGTCAATGGAAAGTCTAGCCATACGTATGGGGGTTTCTGTACGGACTGTTCAGAGAGCTATCAATGATCTTGAAAAAGCTAATCTCTTGGACAAGAAACCAACATCGAAGAGTGATCGCCGATATGGTGGTCGCAATATTTATGATCTAACAAAGCTAGTTGACTACCTAGATACAATGGGTCCATCAGTAGCTGAACAAGTTAAGAAACCACGCCATAAAAAACCGGTATATACCGTAAGAAAAACGACAGCTTAAAAAAGCACAATGGAACTGAGCGCGAGCGATGCACGATAGCAAAACGATATATTACTTATTGCATTGGTCTTGGTAGCCCTGCTTCTGGCTAAACCACTGTCAGGAGTAATTGGCTTTGCCTGTAATGGGTTCATCGCTTCACAGTTAAAGTTATCGCATAGCTCATATATTTACCATAATCCCTTAATTGTACGCACCACTGAAACGCGCTGAACGCGATTCTGACGCAGACACCGCAAAAAGAGATGTTTTACCCCGGAAAAACAGGAAGGATGCGTCAGGATCGTTTTCAGCTCGCTGCATAGCTATGCATGAAAGCGAATGGTGATCACTTTGGGAGCTTACGGTGTTCATACCGTCAGTTTTCGACAGTTTTCTCTCCGGGAAGCTAATCTGCCATAAGCCTGGATAACAGGGCACGGTGATACTCCGTAATAGCGATCAGCACCTCCGCATACTCCCTGTCCCCGACACGCTTGCCGTCGATAAAGAGTTTTTTCTGTAACGCCCCCAGTCTCATAACTTCTTTCAGTACCCGATCATCAGTCAGTGAGTTAACTTTCTTACCGAGAGCTGCCGCCCGTAAAAAACCGGAAACGGTCTTGCCGCATTCAGCAGCCCTTTTTCTGATTTCCTGGTCTTCTTCTGCCGTCAGACGAACAGGGCGACTGATAGCCCGCCTGCGCGTATTACTTCCACTTCGTTTTGTCATAAAACATGGCTCCGTATCTGACATGGGTGTCGGGGCAAAGCCCTGACCAGGGCAATTGTAATAGCGTGCATGTATGCGCGGTATAACAATTGCACATCCTGTCCTGTCAGCAAGCTCGAATTACCGACAAAGGCACGGCAGTTTTTTGGCAGTGACAGTGTTGTCTGACAGAAATGCCCGTCAAAAAGCCAAGCGGCAGAATAGCGGCAGCAAAACAGTCGAAAAGTGGTACGCGATATAATCACACAACGCAGATGACAGACAGAACGGAGAAAACGAAAAGATGAATAAGCAGCAGCAAGCCGTACTCAACATGGCGGGATTCATAAAAAGTCAGAGCCTGACGCTGCTCGAAAAACTGGACGCACTCAATGCCGACGAACAGGCCGCCATGTGTGAGAAACTGCACGAACTCGCAGAAGAACTCCAGAACAGCATACAGACACGCTTTGAAGCGGAAAATCTTACCGGGATATAACGCATCCGGACAGGATGCAGAACGGCATAGAGGAGCGTAAGGAGAAAATGTCACATAAGGCGCTCTTCCGCTTCCTCGCTCACTGACTCGCTACGCTCGGTCGTTCGACTGCGGCGAGCGGTGTCAGCTCACTCAAAGGCGGTAATACGGTTATCCACAGAATCGGGGGATAAAACCGGAAAGAACATGTGAGCAAAAGACAAAGACCCAGAAGAAGGGCGCGCGGGAGGCGTTTTTCCATAGGCTCCGCCCCCCTGACGAGCATCACAAAAATCGACGCTCAAGTCAGAGGTGGCGAAACCCGACAGGACTATAAAGATACCAGGCGTTTCCCCCTGGAAGCTCCCTCGTGCGCTCTCCTGTTCCGACCCTGCCGCTTACCGGATACCTGTCCGCCTTTCTCCCTTCGGGAAGCGTGGCGCTTTCTCATAGCTCACGCTGTTGGTATCTCGGTTCGGTGTAGGTCGTTCGCTCCAAGCTGGGCTGTGTGCACGAACCCCCCGTTCAGCCCGACCGCTGCGCCTTATC
>NZ_JAAQVZ010000005.1:0-1919 GCF_011754335.1 Escherichia sp. E.sYA108
CTCATTCCACGCCTGACACTCAGTTCCGGGTAGGCAGTTCGCTCCAAGCTGGACTGTATGCACAAACCCCCCGTTCAGTCCGACTGCTGCGCCTTACCCGGTAACTATCATCTTGAGTCCAACCCGAGAAAGCACGACAAAGCGCCACTGGCAGCAGCCACTGGTAACTGGGATATACGAGAGAGAGATTCAGAGGTCTTGAAGTATGGGCCTGACTGCGGCTACACTGAAAGAACAGTTTCGGTATCTGCGGTCTCGTATACCCAGTTACCTGGTTAAGCAGTTCCCCAACTGACTTAACCTTCGATCAAACCACCTCCCCAGGTGGTTTTTTCGTTTTCAGAGCAAGAGATTACGACTGAAACGACAGGATCACAAGAAGATCATTAACTCCGAGAGTAGTAACCCCCACCATGTTTGCCTATCAACACACTTAGGAAACATTACTTGCGTTTAGTTATACGACTTCTAGCTCTCCATAACAGATCCTCATTTTCTGCTGATGGATTTCGACGGTATCGTTCCTCCGCTTTCCGTACTCCATATTCAGGAAACACCCTGACAGCAACCATTTGTATAAAGACATAACACACCAAAAGCAAAAATAAAAAACCAATAAACTCAAACATATATCACCCTCTTTTCTTCTCATTTCTCATGCGTGTAGCCACCATTATTTTATAGTTAGCACTCGTAGGGTTCTCCATATATTTACGGGTAGCACGTTCGACGGCAGATTCGGATGAACTAAAAAAAAGCATAAATAATTTAAATGCAATAACGGCGACTACCACTACACCAATAAATGTAAGCATCACTCTTACTCCTGTTATCAACATTAAACATAACATCCGTTGGCCGCACCGCCTCAAACGCCCTCAGCGCGTTTCTGAGGCCTCCGGCCTGAAACATACACCTTTCTGTGCCCATATCGAGAAAAAACGCCCCTGATGATTTCTGCGTACCTGCATGGCTATGCACGCGGGTGAATGGCAGACGATTTCGGAGTGTCAGCACCACTAAACCGCCAAAAGGCGCAATCAGCGGCGCGGCGCGCGCGGACGTGACCAGGCAAACTCGGACTGCTGCCGCTCATCCTCACGTAATGCACGCTGGCGGTCGGCGTAACGCTGCGACTCAATCTGCGCACGCGCTCTGTTCAGGACGATATGCCGGTTCGGCTGATTTAGCTTTTTGCCTGACGCTCTCTCAGCTGCGGCAATAGCATCATCAAGAAATTTTTTCTCTGCAGGTGTCAGGTTTGTCAGTCTGTTCATAGCATTCTCCCGTCAGAATAACTCCGCACAGTCTGCCAGACACAGCAGAACCGATGAAGCGCTGGCGGTGCTGAAAGACAGCCAGAAACGGTGAACGGGAGCGGATTTTAATCCGGTGACGTGAGACGTTGGGCAAGCCGCAGGCGCGGCAGTGGTTTTAGCGGGTTTCGGGGCGCAGCCCTGAACCAGTCACGCAGCGCTAGCGGAGTGTATACTGGCTTACTATGTTGGCACGGATGAGGGTGTCAGTGAAGTGCTTCATGTGGCAGGAGAAAAAAGGCGGCACCGGCGCGTCAGCAGAATATGTGATACAGGATATATTCCGCTTCCTCGCTCACTGACTCGCTACGCTCGGTCGTTCGACTGCGGCGAGCGGAAATGGCTTACGAACGGGGCGGAGATTTCCTGGAGGATGCCAGGAAGAGACTTAACAGGGAAGCGATAGGGCCGCGGCGAAGCCGTTTTTCCATAGGCTCCGCCCCCCTGACAAGCATCACGAAACCTGACGCTCAAATCAGTGGTGGCGAAACCCGACAGGACTATAAAGATACCAGGCGTTTCCCCCTGGCGGCTCCCTCGTGCGCTCTCCTGTTCCTGCCTTTCGGTTTACCGGTGTCATTCCGCTGTTATGGCCGCGTTTAT